>NZ_ADFP01000140.1 GCF_000177335.1 Pyramidobacter piscolens W5455 | reverse complement strand
CCGCCGCGCCGCACTCGGCCTGACAGCCGCCGGAAGCGCCCGCCAGAGTGGCGCGCTGGGAGACGATCTCGCCCACCGCCGCGGCGACGATCAGCCCTTCCAGAAGTTTTTCGTCGCCGCCATGCCGCGCTTCCTGCCAGGCGAAAAGCAGTCCGGGCAAAATGCCGCAGCTGCCGGCCGTCGGCGCGGCGACGATGCGTCCCATCGAGGCGTTGCAGGTGCCCAGCGCCACGGCGATCTCGCTGGCGCGCCAGACCAATTCTCCCGACATCGGGGCGCGCCGCAAAGCGGCATATTTATCCTTGTCGTCGCCGATCAGCTTCGGCTGCCAATGTCCCGCAAGCGCCGCGTCGACCGTCTCGCGCAGCACTTTCAGGCGCGCGCGCAAACGGGAGCGCAGCAACGCGGCGTCGATCATCTGCTCCTCGGCGTCCATGGCGAGAATCGCTTCCGGAAGCGAGCCGCGCTCGCCGGCGTGGGCGATCAGTTCTTCGAGAGCTCTCATGCGGAAACTCCTTCCTCGGCGCTTTTCAGCAGAATCACGCGCCGGCAGGCGGGAACGATCGTCCGGATCCGCTCGCCCAGATCGGCGGGAACGGCGCCGTCGAGAACGAACACAAAGACCGCCATGCCGCCGCGGACGCGGCGCTCCATTTCCATGCGCGCCACGTTGAGGCCGAGGCGGTAGAATTCGCCGGTGATGACCGAAACGATGCCCGGCTGGTCGCGGTGCATGACGATCAGCACCGGCTGGCCGAACGGCACGACCATGGGAAAACCGTCC
This sequence comes from Pyramidobacter piscolens W5455, assembly GCF_000177335.1. NCBI lineage: Bacteria > Thermotogati > Synergistota > Synergistia > Synergistales > Dethiosulfovibrionaceae > Pyramidobacter > Pyramidobacter piscolens. The sequence goes on along the minus strand of NZ_ADFP01000140.1, from coordinate 14,534 downwards.
ACGGCGCGCAGCTCTACCGCGCCGCCGCCGATGGACGCGCCCACGGCCTCGCACTGTTCCGCACCGTCCGACATGACGACGCGCACCGAATTGGGATGCGCGCCGTCGATCTCTTCCGTGTCGAAAGAAAAATCCAGCCCCTCCGCGCGGGCGACCTCAAACGATCTGGGAATGCGCAGGTCGTCGGGCTGCATGCGCAGCAGGCCGGCCACCAGGCCGCGGTCGGTGCCGTGCCCCCAATAGGTGGCGGCGAAGGAACCGCGCAGAAACAGTTTGGCGGAACGCAACGGCCGTTCCCAGCCCCAGAGGCGGCGCGCCATCATGCCGATCCTGACGGCTCCGGCGGTATGGCTCGACGAAGGTCCGATCATCACCGGGCCGATAATATCCAATAACGACATCTCGATCGTCTCTTCCTTTGGAGGATGATGAAAGTCAGCGGCCGCCCGTTTGCGGAGAGCCGCCCGCGAGACTTTTCCGAAAGGGAACGCCTCGCCGATTAGCGTGACATTTTACCACAGCGGCACAGACTCGTCAAAAACGCGCGGCGCGGCGTTTTCAAGAGACGCTTGATTTCGGAAAACATTTTCATTATATTGAGTCCGTCCCATCCATGTTGACCATCTGCCATAAAAGGAGCGATCCCATGTTTTTCAAATCGTACCGAACGACGCCGCTGCTTCTTGCCGCCGCGCTGTGGGCCGTTCCCGCCGGGGCGGTGACCACCGCGCAGCTGGTTTCGCCATTTTTCAAGGAAGAAAGCCGGCTCTCCATGAGCTGCGAGAACGTGAAAGCGCTTTTCAACAACGGCTCGAGGCCGCTGGAACAGATTTTCAGCAAAGCGGCGGCCGCCGCCATGGAGCTGGACGAAGACCCCGATTTCCGCGAACTGGTCCTGCACGCCGGCAGCGCCGAAGGTCGGTGGCGCTACGACGTCGGCGCGCGGAGCGTCGGCGCGGGAGTCTTCGCCGTCGAGTTGGACAAGGAGTTCCAGCTGCCTTTCGGGGACAAAACCATTCCTCTTCAGCTGAACGCGGCGCCGCCGGGAACAGCGCTCGAGACGTTGGCGGTCGCCGGTTCCGAAGAGTCGCCCGTTTATATCGCCCTGCTGACGCGCGGCGAGCAGCGCTTCATCGTCGGCGCTTCGGACGATTCCACCCTGCTCGAAACGATGGCCGCCGTGCCGGATACCGAGCCGCTGGAGCCGAAGCACGCGCCGGCGCCCATAGGATTTGCCTTTTTCGTGCCGCAGTCGCAGCTGCCGCTCCTGTTCGGCCAGAGAAGCCTGCCCGACAGCTTCCTTAAGGCTCCTTTTGCGTTCGAAGTGGGCATCAGCGACACCGAGCGTTCGCTGCGCGCCCGGCTGTGGAGCAACACAAGCGGGACGGGGGCGTTCGAAGCCGCCAAAGGCAGCGCCGACACTCATCCGGGATACATGCTCCCTCCCGTTCAGGAAAAACCGCTTCTTGTCGGCGGCGGACCGTTGTTGGCGCTGTTGAGCGTTGAAAAAACGCTGCCCAGCGAAGACGCCCTGGACGGCTCGCTGCGTCAGAAGCTGCTCCCCGCGCTGGAAAATTTCGGTCTGACCATGAGCGATCTGGCGGAAGTGCTGCGAGGCCGCATCACCATCGCCGCGGCGGGGCGATCCAGAGGGCTGCTGGGCTCTTATCCCGGGTTTTACATCCACCTGAGCGGCGCGAACCAGCGCGTCTGCGAACTGCTGCTGGACCTTCTCCAAAAGCAGACTGAATCCCTCGCCGCCGTCAGGACCGAGCCGTTTGCCCAAGGTCAGTGGAAAGGACTGCGCCTGTCGAACAATCTGCTCTTTTCCGGCTACGCCGCATCGTCGCCGCGGGGCTTCATCGCCGCTTTCCAGAACAGCGCCGAGCTGGAGCGGACGCCCTCGCCGACGGACGATATCCGGAACGCGCTGGATAAGCCCGCCTATTTTGTCTTCAGCTTGGACTTTCCCGCGCTCACGCTCGAACTGAAAAAGCTGATCGACCGGTTCGGTTCGCCGGGCATGGACCACGAACGACGCCGCGCCGCCGAAGCGGCCGTCGACGCGATGGACGCTTTCGGCGTCTTCAATATCACCGTGACCGACCTCGACGGCGCCGACGTCGAACTGTTCGTCAGGGAACCGCAGTTCGGCCGCATGCTCGACCAAAAAATGCGCGAAGAATGGAGCGGCCGCAAGGGATCCGACGCCGAGAAACAGGACGGAGAAGAAGCCTCGGGTCCGACCGGCGGCATCAGGGCGCGCGCAAAGCTCCGGTTCCGCCCCGCCGTCGGCGCCGCCGCGGAATCACCTCTTCGGGTGAGGCGCGGCCGCCGCGAAACAGTTATGATTTCTTCAACGGCGAAAACGTTCCCCTGGCGAGGTTGTGGAAATTTTTGCGCCTGATATAATGAACATAATGCATTAATTTTAAATTTTTATCGCAAGGGAGTGACTTTATCATGAAAAAGAAAAGAACCGCCGCTCTGGCCGCGATTTTTCTCGGGGCCGCGCTGGCCGCGGCGGCGCCCGCGGCCGACAAGCGGCAGCTGATCAGCTACGCCGAACATTACCTGCGCGAGTTCGAGCAGGAAGTCGCGCGCGAGCGCGGCGGCGAAAAGACGATCTGGCGCAGCAAGGACGCCGCGCTGAGCCGCGTGCAGGAGCTGCACGAGAAATACCCGAACGATCCTCAGGTGCAGGCGATGTTCGAGCGCGCCCGCGTGGCGCTGAAAAAGAGCAAGGGCGACTTTACGGAGATCACGCCGGAAATGACGAGCTACCTGCGCACCGAGGAAACGCTGCGCAAAGATATCGCCGCCGCCGGCACAGCCGCGTGGGAAAAGCTGCTCGGCGAAAAGCGCGCCGAGACGATCGAAAAAATATTCCCCACGCCCGATTACAAGACCGTCTCCATCGACGACCTGCAGGGGCGCTACGTCGTCCTCGAAAACGCGCGCTACCCGCAGGGACAGTTCTACGGCGCCACGGGCGAATACATCGCCGTCGGCAAGCCCTCCACCGGCTATTACTTCGTCGACATTTCCGGACGCGCCTGGCTCGGCCCCTACGAAGCCGTCAAGCGTTTCCGCCGTCAGGTCGACACCGGGCTCGAAGACGTACAGAACTGGACGATCCTGGGCAAGATCACCGACATCACCTCGGAGATCCCCGACGCCAGCGAGAACAAAGTCGGCAATTACCAGTTCGGCTGGGTCGTCACGCCCGTGGCGCTGTACGTCCCCGACCACTGCATGGCGCTGTACGATCCCAATCATGAATCGTCAGGCGTCTTCGTCGGCGAAGAGGGCGTGCAGCGCATCAAGGAAAGCCGGTACAGCGTCACCAGCGTTCCCGACGACGTGACGCCGGAACGGCTGATGGAGATCTTCGTCACCGCCATCAAGGAGAAAAATTTCAAGCTGTACTGCAGCTGCATCGACCCGTCCGCCGACCGCAAAGACATCGACGGCGAACAGTCGGCCTTCTTCTGGGACCTGCATCAGCGCCGCTTCCACGGCCAGTACGTCCACGTCACCTTCGGCAAGGCCAGGATCAAGGTGCTCAAAGGCTTCGACGAAAAGGACGCCTTCGACAACTATTTCCTCGACGAAAAAGACCGCGCGGACATCAAAAAAGCCAGCGGCACGAAGCTCGAGGAAGCGGTCGTCGAAACCCGCGCCTGGGACGCCAACGGCAAGGTCGTCGGCTCGCCCAAGCCGCACCGCCTGCGCCGTGTGAACGGCGGGCGCTGGTTCGTCTACGACATCGGCTTCCGTTTCTAGCCGCAGAAAGGAGATCGCCATGAAACTCCGCGCCATTATCGCCGTTCTCGCTCTGTGCCTGGCGTCTGTTGCGCAGCCCGCCGCGGCCGGTCAAGATCCGCCTCGGCTCCCGGTGCCGGAAATCAGTTCCGAGGGACTGAACCTGAAAATCGCGATGGATTTGCTGGAGCAGCTGCACGATATCCGCCGTCCGCTGGCCGTCGGCACGGTCTTCAAAGACCCCTCCATGGAATTTGCCCTCAGAAATTTCCAGGTCTACACGACGGCGCGCAATATGTTCGACGAGCGGACCGCCATCCGCGACACGGCTCAGAACATTCAGCGCGTCAAGGAAATCATCGAGGCCTACGATACTTACGTCAAAAAATCCGGCCTCACACAATATATGAACCAGCTCGTCACTGTCATCATGGCCAACAGCATCGTGCTGCGCGCCAACCGGCTCCACGAGTCTTTCGAGTGGTTTCGCAAGTACGACGCGGAGTACGCCGAGACGCTCAGAGAGTACAACGCCGCCTACCGCGCTTTTCTCACCATGGTGGAATCGCTGCGCGGCGGGCAGGGGATTTCCGGCCGCGCCTCCCGCAGCGGCGCGTACCCGAACAATTATCTTTTCAACGACGTGCTGCTTTATTCCGGCCTCTCTCAATACGTCAACACCAGCGGCAAACGCGCTCGCAGCGGCATCGCCAATCTCGCCCGCATCATCGACAATCACGTCATGGCCGTCAGCGACGCCAAGCTGAAAGAATGCGAGGAGTTCTTCGCGGAGCTGGATCGACAGCAGAAAACCGTCAGGAGTTTTTACGACAAGGCCGTGGACGCCGTGTCGAAACTGCCCGGCGCCGACGCGCTCGGCAACATAGGCGTGGACGACTATCAGATCCTCGACAACGTCGATAAACTGGTCGCGCAGGCGATCGCCGAGATCGTCGTCCTGCGCGATCCCGAACTGACGCCGCTGCGCACGAACAAGAACGTCGCCCCCGACGCCTTCAAGGTCGATCCCTCGTACAGCTCCACCGGCGGCCCCGTGTACGCGCGCAAGGTGCGCCGTTCCGTCGAGGAACTGCGCGCGATCTGGAACGGCATGGCTGACCGGCTCGACCAGCAGCACCGCGGCGACCCCGGCTGGCAAAGGATGCACGCCGATTAGAAAAACCGCAAGTTTTTTTCGATATGCCACAAAAAAGACGCCGCCTCGATCATCGTTTCGAGGCGGCGTAAAATGTTCCACGTGGAACATTTTACCGATAAAGTTTTCTACGATCCGGCAATGGCGGCGGCGAGCGCGCGAACGTCTTCTTCCCTGCTCGCCCAGCTGGTGCAGAAGCGCACGGCCTCGCGGCGTCCGTCGATTTTCGCCCACGGCGAATAAGCGTACTGCTCGCCGAGTTTTTTCAGCGCTTCGACGGGAACGATCGGGAACTGCTGGTTCGTCGGCGACTCGACCATAAAATTCCACTCTTTGGCGCGGCAGGCGTCGCGGATCAGCATGGCCATGTCCACGGCGTGACGGGAAATTTTCAGGTACAGATCGTCCGTAAAGAGCGTTTCGAACTGCACGCCCAGCAGGCGTCCCTTGGCGAGCATGGCGCCGCGCTGCTTTTCGATGTAGCGGAAGTCTTCCTTCAGCGCCCCGTTGGCAATGACCAGCGCCTCGCCGAACAGCGCGCCCACTTTGGTGCCGCCGATGTAAAAGGCGTCGGTCAGGCGGGCGACGTCGGCCAGCGTCAGGTCGTTGCCCGCGGCCGCCAGACCGTAGCCCAGGCGCGCGCCGTCCATGTAAAGGAAAAGATTTTTCTCGCGGCACAGATCGTGCAGCGCCGTCAGCTCGGCCAAGCTGTAGATCGTGCCCAGCCCGGTCGGGTTGGAGATATAGACCAGCCTGGGCTGAGCCATGTGCTCGTGGGTCACGTCGTCCCAATGGTTTTCGACGACCGCGCGCACCTGGGCGGCCGAGATCTTGCCGTCCGCTCCGGGAACGGCGATCACCTTGTGTCCGGTCGCTTCGACGGCGCCGCTTTCGTGCACGTTGATGTGCCCGGTATCGGCGCAGACGGCGGCCTGATGCGGGCGCAGCGCCGCGGCGATCATCACGAAGTTGGCCTGCGTGCCGCCGACGAGGAAGTGCACGGCCGCCTCCGGCGCGTCGCAGGCGGCGCGGATCAGCGCGGCGGCGCGTTCGCAGTGCGCGTCTTCTCCGTAGCCGGGCGTCTGCTCCATGTTGGTTCTGACGAGGGCTTCGAGGACGGCGGGATGGCATCCCTCGCTGTAATCGCAGTTGAAACGGATCATATCGGCTCCTCCTTGCGCGGAGAGAATTTTGTCCCGGATCCGAAAAGAGCCGTCCGACAGGACGTGTCGAACGGCTCGGAACGCGCGGCGGAAACTACTTTTTGAGGCTGTCGGCGAAAACGACGGCGGCGGCTACGGAAAGCAGCTTGGTGCGGGGCGAATCGGCGCGGCTGGTGAGCACGATGGGAGCGGCGGCGCCGATGATCAGGCCGGCCGTTTCGTTCTCGGAGAAGTAAACGATGGCTTTGAACAGGGCGTTGCCGGCCTCGATGTCGGGCGCGAGCAGGATGTCGGCTTTGCCGGCCACGGGCGAGTCGATGCTCTTGATCTGGGCGGACTTTTCGCTGACGGCGTTGTCGAGGGCGAAGGGACCGTCGACGATGCAGCCCTTGATCTGCTTGCGGTTGTTCATGGCCGTCAGCGCGGCGGCGTCGATCGTGGCGGGCATGTCGGGGTTGACTTCCTCGACCGCGGCCAGGCAGGCGACCTTGGGGCACTCGATGCCGAAGGAATGGGCCAGCTGCACCGAGTTGCGGATGATGTCGGCCTTCTGGGCCACGTCGGGATACATGTTGAACGCGGCGTCGGTGACGAAGAACAGATGGTCGTAGCCCTTGATGTGGTGGAAGAAGCAGTGGGAGATCGTGTTCTTGCCGCGGCGCAGGCCCACTTCCTTGTTCAGCATGCCGCGCAGGAAGTTGGCGGTGTGCAACTGTCCCTTCATGTAGATGTCGGCCTTGCCGGAGGAAACTTCGGTGACGGCCTTGATCGCCATTTCCGCCTCGCTCGCGGAGCAGTCGATCACGTTGTAGTCGGCCAGATCGGCGCCGGCGGCTTTCGCGGCGGCCTCGATCTTGGCGCGCTCGCCGGTGAGGGTGAATCTGGCGATGCCGGCCTTGCGGGCGTCTTCCATAGCCTCGAACAGGCCGGGATCGTCGGCCTTGGCGACGGCGATGCACTTGGGGCCTTTTTCGGCGGTGATTTGCTTGGCGTAATCCAGAAGCGCGCTCAGACTGCGAAGCTGTTCCATAAAAAAATTCCCCCTTGGATGATTTGCGCCACAGGAGAAGCGACCTCTGACGCGATTTTATGTATCGATTATACACTCGGCGGCGAAAGATTGAAAGGCGAAAGTCAAAATCATCCCGCCGACGGGCCGCCGCAAAAAAAATTTCCATATTGTGCGTTTTACCATGTTCTTTCCCGCCGATTCTGCTAAACTACAAAGGTATTTTCCAATTCAACGCTACCGAAAGGATTGATCGCTTTGAAGATTTCGCTTCTGATCGCCGCCGCGCTGTTGGCGCTTACAACGGCGGCCGGTGCGGCCGAACGGCCGCCGCTGATCCCCGTGGAGGATTTTTTCCGTCTGCCGGACAAGGCCCGCTTCACGATCTCGCCCGACGGACTTCATTACGCCTGGATGGCTCCTTGGAAAGGACGCATGAACGTCTACGTCGCCAGCGTTGACGCTCTCAGTACGGGCAAAGGCACGCGCGTCACTTCGGCCACCGAGCGCGACATCGCCGGCTACGGCTGGGTCAGCAACGACCGTCTCGTCTACATGCAGGACAAGGGCGGCGACGAGAACCACCACATTTACTCCGTCGCCAGGGACGGCTCCGACGTCAGGGACATGACGCCGTTCGACGGCGTCAAAAGTGGCATCGTCGACCAGCTCGAGGAGGACGACGAACACATCCTCATCGAGATGAACAAACGCGACCGCCGCGTCTTCGACGTCTACCGCCTGAACGTGCTCACCGGCTCGCTCGAACTGATCGCCGAAAATCCCGGCACGATCGTGGGCTGGGGCACCGACCACGACGGCAAGCTGCGCCTCGCCACCGAATACGTGGGCACCACCACGCGGCTGCTTTACCGCGACACGGAAGACTCGCCGTGGAAAACGCTGTTCGAGACCGACTTCCGCGACAGCGTTTCGCCCCAGGTCTTCACGGCCGACAACAAACGCCTCTACGTCATCTCCGACATCGGCCGCGACAAAGGCGCGCTGTTCGAGTACGACCCCGCCACCGGCGAACAGAAACTGATCTACGAGAACGACGAAGCCGGCGTCGGCGGCGTCATCTGGTCCGACCTGCGCAAAAAGCTGCTCGGCGCCACCTACTATACCGACAAGCTGCACCGCGTCTACTTCGACAAAGAAGCCGAGGCCTTTTACAACAAGCTTCAGGCCCAGTTCCCCGATCTGCGCGTCGGCGTCAGCGACATGTCGAAAGACGAAAAGCGCATGTTCGTTTCCGTCGGTTCGGACCGCGTGCCCGGAAGGCTGTATTACTACGACAAAGACCAGCCCGACACCTTCGCGCAAGTAACCGATTTCTATCCGTGGCTCAAGGAAGAGTACCTCGCGGAAATGAAGCCCATCAGTTACGCCGCCCGCGACGGTCTGACCATTCACGGCTACCTGACGCTGCCCGTCGGCGTGGAAGCGAAGAATCTGCCCGCGATCGTCGTCGTCCACGGCGGCCCCGAGTCGCGCGACACATGGGGTTACGACACCGAAGCCCAGCTCCTCGCCAACCGCGGCCTGGCCGTGCTGCAAGTCAATTACCGCGTCTCCACCGGCTACGGCAAAGCGTTCTGGGAAGCCGGCTTCAAACAGTGGGGACTGAAACAGCAGGACGACATCACCGACGGCGTCGCATGGCTGATCGCCCAGGGCGTCGCCGATCCCAAGCGCATCGCCATTTACGGCGGCTCTTACGGCGGCTACGCCACGCTGATGGGACTGATCAAGACGCCGGAACTCTACGCCTGCGGCGTCGATTACGTGGGCGTCAGCAACATCTTCACGCTCTTCCAGTCCATTCCCGAATACTGGAAGCCGTTGCTCGAACAGATGTACGAGACCATCGGCCATCCCGAAAAGGACAAAGCTCAGTTCGAAGCCACCTCGCCCGCGCTCCATGCCGACAAGATCAAAGCGCCGCTGTTCATCGCCCAGGGCGCCAACGATCCCCGCGTCGTCAAGGCGCAGTCCGACGCCATGGTCGAGGCCATGCGCCGCCGCGGCGTGAAAGTGCAGTACATGGTCAAGGACAACGAAGGCCACGGCTTCCACAACGAGGAAAACCGCTTCGACTTCTACCGCGCCATGGACGCGTTCCTCACCGAGCATCTGGGACTCGGCCGCGACGGCGAATAATCCGTCACCCCCGCAACAAAAAGATCGTCCTGTCCGCAAATTGGCACGGACAGGACGATCCCTTGAACGAAAAAATCCATCCCGATGTCTGAAAACATCGGGATGGATTTTTTCGTTACTCTGCGTTGTCGTCCGCGGACGCCTGAGACGCTCCGCCCGGCGATGCGTCCGAACGGTGAGAGCGGCGGCGACGGGGCCGGCGGCTGCCGGAGCGCTCGCCGCGCTGGCGGTCGGGACGTTCGCGCCGCTCCTCGTCCTCGTAACGACGCTCGGGGCGCCCGCCGCTGATCAGGCGGACGGCCACTTTGCGGCCGGGCTCGACGCCGATGGAATGAGTTTCCACGTTGGCGCTTTCGCGCAGAGTCAGGTGGACGATGCGGCGCTCCCAGCTGGACATGGGCTGAAGGTACACGGTGCGCCGCGTCTTCATGGCTTCCTTGGCGGCGTCCATGGCGATGCGCTCCAGATCCTTCTCGCGCTTGCGACGGAACCCTTCGCAGTCGATGCGCACGTGAGGCACGGGGCCGTCGTTGCGGGCCATCAGGTTGACGATGTAATCGAGGGCTTTCAGCCCCTCGCCCTGACGGCCGGCCAGCAGGATGCGGCTGTCGGGGCCGGAGAGGTTGACCGAGCCGTCGGACTGGACGTTGACTTCGAGGTCAAGCCCCGCCGCCTTCAGGACTCTTTCAAGCAAAACGACAAATCCGCCGTCCGCTTCGGCCGCTTTCGCCGGTCCCGCCGCGGGAACGGAGGGACGCCGGGCTTCGACCTTCAGCTTGCGGCCGAAAAGCCCGAAGAGTTTTTTCTCTTCGCCGACGACGGTGAGGAGCACATCTTCCCTGGCGATGTTCCAACGAGACGCGGCGCGGTCGCGCGCCTCGTCTTCCGAGGAAACTTCCAGCACCAGCACTTCGTCGTCCTGAGTCTTCAGAATGTTTTCTTCCATAGTGCGGGAACCTCCTTCGACGTCAGGCTTTACTTACGCCGTTTGGGGATGAAGTCGCTGAAATCATCGTAAGCTTCACCGCTCTGCACGGCAGCGGAGGGGATTTCCCCGAGCTCGCGCCGGGGAGCCGGGCGGTTCTCTTTGACGGGACGGCGCGTAAAGACGGCTTTCTGAGCGGGCGCTTCGCCCTCGCGGGGCTTGTCCTTGAACAGGACGGGCTTCTCCTCTTTGGCCACCTTGTGCACCGTGAACCACTGCTGGATCACGGCGAACAGCGAGGACAGCATCCAGTAAAGGAGCAGTCCGCCGGGCATGGAAAGGCAGATGAACCCCATGAAGATGGGCATGACGACGTTCATCGTCGCCATCTGCGGATTGCCCTGCGCGCTGAGCTTCTGCTGATACCAGGTCAAAAAGACGATGAACAGCAGCAGGAACGTGATCGGCAGCCAGACGCCGACGGCGGAAAGTCCTGCGGGATTGGCGCCGACGGCGCGGCACGTGTCCATGAAGCCGGCCGTCAGAGGATCGCCGCTGAAACCGACCGCCTTGGCAATCGAGGAGAGCACCGTGCCGGCCAGAGGCACGCCGCAGAAAGTGGACTCGCCGAACTGGGCGCTGGCGTCGCGCAGCACGTTGAACAGCAGGATCAGGATCGGCAGCTGGATGATCAGCGGCAGACAGCCCGAAGCCGGATTGACCTTGTTCTCCTTGTAGAGCGCCATCGTCTCGCGGCTGAGGGTATCGCGGTCATTGGCGTATTTTTCCTGAAGCACTTTGAGGCGGGGCTGAAGACGCTGCATCTGCTGCATGCTGCGCATCTGCTTGGCGTTCAGGGGATGCAGCGCCAGGCGCACGATCACCGTGAGGGCGACGATGGCCCAGCCCCAGTTGCCGGTCATGCTGTAAAGGAAGTTCAAAAACTGAAAGAGATAATCACTCAGAGCTTTCCACAAGATTCAGTCACCTTCTCAGAAAATTTGTAAACCTGAAGAGCGGTCAGAAACGTCTCTTTCGCGCCGGCGGCACAGGGTCGAAGCCGCCCTCGCTCCATGGGCCGCAGCGAAGCAGCCGCCAGACGGCGAGGAGGAGGCCTCTGACAGGGCCGTGAACTTTCAGCGCTTCGATGGCGTAGCTCGAACAGCTGGGATAAAAACGGCAGCGATGGCCCAGCAGCGGCGAGATCCAGCGCTTGTAGCCGCGGATCGGCAGCACCAAAAGCCAGACGAAAAAACTACTGATACCAGATCGCGCCGGGCCAGTCATCTTTCATAAAGCCTTTGCGCTTCAACAAAGCGCCAAGATCGGCATACACCTCGTCGGCTTTCGCCCGAAGCCCCTGCTCGTTCAGCATGCAGGCGAACCACCAGCCTTCCTTCATCCAGGGATGGAGCCGGCGCAGCGATTCTTTGAGCACGCGGCGGCCGCGGTTGCGCAGGTGCGCTTTGGCGATCTTTTTGCCGACCGCCATGGCGAAGCGCGTTTTGCCGTCGGGGGCCTTGACAAACAACAACCGCACCAGCCTGCCTTTTAAACGACTGCCGGTGCGGAATAGTGTGTCGTATTCCCAGCCCTGTTTAAGCCGTAATGAAGCGGGATATGGGAAGACCAAGGCTCTCGGATTAGACGGCCAGGCGCTTGCGGCCTTTGGCGCGACGGGCGGCGAGCACGCCGCGTCCGCCGTGGGAGCGGGAACGGGCGAGGAATCCCATGCCCCTCTTGCGCGATCTGACGTGAGGCTGAAAAGTCTGCTTCATCTGATGAACACCTCCTCAGTTAGGAACTCCAGCGTGAAAATACTTTTCTGGATAGTTAATTCAGCCCTCGAACTATATCACATCGGGGGCGAAGTTGTAAATACGCAAATTCATTTATGAGCGCCGACCAGGCGGTATTTTTTTACGGGGACCGCCGGCAGGCTGTCCAGGATTTTCCAGTCGGGACGGGTCACGATCCGTCCGTCGAGGATCACCACGCGCCCCCGGTCGGAGCCGGTGCGCACCAGCCGTCCTGCGGCCTGGCGCAGCTGCATTTTCGCGCCGGGCAGCACCGCCTTGACGAAATTCTCGCGCCCTTCCAGCTTGGCGCGCGCCTCGCCGACGGGATCACCGGGATGGGGAAAAGGAATGCGGTCGATGATCACCTGAGTGAGCGCCTCGCCGGGCACGTCGATGCCCTCGCGGAACGACGCCATGCCCACCAGCACGCTGCGTTCGTTTTCCTTGAACAGCTCCAGCAGCTCCGTGCGCGGCAGGTCGCCCTGCACGAGAATATTCAGTCTATCCTTCTCCGCGTTCATCTTCAGATAAGCGGAAACGGCCGTCAGCAGCCGCCGCGACGAAAGCAGGATCAGCGTCGCGCCGCCGTTTTCGCGCGCGTACTTGCGGCACACCCGCGCCACCGCGTCGGCGTAGCCCGGCGACATCACCTGCAGCCCCAGATCGACGACGTCGATCTCCATCAGCGAAGGCAGATCGAACGGCGAATCGAGCACCGCCGTCTCGTCGGGGGCCAGTCCCGTTTCATTGGCCCAGTATTCGAAAGAACGATCCACCGTCATCGTCGCCGACAGGGCGATGACTTTGATCTCGTCGTCGTCGAAGGCCGGCGGGATCAGGTCGCTGCCGTTCACGCAGGAGCTCTTCAGGCTGCCGCCCTCGCGCCAATAGGCCCATTCGGGATAGTTCTGCGTGTCGCAGCACCAGCGCAGCGAGTCGCGGAACGCCGTCAGTTCGCCGTTCCAGACGGCGATCCTGCCGTCGTCCTGCAGGGCGTTCGCGTCGCGCCCGCCGCCTGCGGCCGCTTCCTGGAGTTCGTCCAGATGGCCGATGATCCGGTCGCATTTGACCAGCAGCTCGGCCGTGTCGTTTTTCAGCTCCGGCGGATAGGCCGTGAAATTTTTCCCGTCGGGCAGCCGCGCGGCGAGCTGATCGAAAACGCTCTCGGAGACCCGGCTCAGATCGGCCACTTCCTCGGCGAAACGATCGGCCGGGCAGTCCACGCTGCGCAGCAAAGACGCCTCCACCTTGTCGAGGCGGGGCGCGCGCCGCAAAAGGCGCTGCCAGTCGCGCACGTCGACGCCCACCTGCGTGACCGCGCGGGCCGCGTCCTCCATCTTGTGCGCCTCGTCGCAGATCAGCAGTCCGAAAGGAGCCGGAAAGGGCTTGCGCTGCCCCAGCACGTAGGAGAAATAGACGTGATAGTTGGCGACGATGACGCGCCAATGCGACAGGCTGCGCATCACCTTGTTGTAGAAACAGCGCTCGTGATGCGGGCAATAAGGACCGAGACAGGTCAGATAGGACGAGGCGATGCGCTCGCGGGCCGGATGGGTGTCGCCCAGGCTCAGCTCGCTCAGGTCGCCGGTTTCGGTGGCGTAAAGCCAGCCGCTGATGTCGCGCGAAGCCTGCCCCTTATCGCCGCCGAAGTCGAGAAAACCTTCCGCGCCGATCTCGCGGGCTTTGCGGATGCAGGCATAGTTGCCGCGGCCTTTGAGCAGTCCGTAGGGCAGGTCGAGCCCCAGCACGTCCAGCAGCGCGGGAATGTCCTTGTAGATCAGCTGTTCCTGCAGCGTGATGCCCGACGTGAGCACCAGCACGGTGCTATTGTTCGCCACAGCCCACCGCATGGCGGGGATCAGCATCGCATAGGTTTTGCCGACGCCCGTGGGCGCTTCCGCCGCTAGAAGACGCCGGTCCGACTGCAAAAAATTCTCTATTTTTTCAGCCAGTTCGCGCTGCTGCCGGCGATATTCGAAATTCGGAAGGCGCGCGTTGAGAATCCCTTCGGGACCGAAAAAATCTTCCATGCGATCACCGTGTTTTTCTGATAGAATAGGCGGAGTTTTTCAAAGCGCTCCAGGAAGATATTTTACAACGAATCGGACCGTTTGGCCTCCATTCCCATTTTATTGTTTTTCTGGTAGAATATCATTTGTCTGTTGCGAATAAACCACGGTCCGTGGTAGAATTCTTATCGTTTAACCGGAGGAGGTGAACCGAATGCCCAACAAGAAGTCCGCTATCAAGCGCGTCCGCACGTCTGAGAGAAACCGTCTTTACAACCGCTACTGGAAGAGCCGCTGCAAGACCTCCATGAAAAAGGTCCTCGCCACCGTCCAGAACGGCGACGCCGAAGCCGCCGTGCTCCAGCTCAACGCGGCCCAGTCCGTGTTCGACAAAGCCGTTGTCAAAGGCGTGCTCCATCGCAATACAGCCGCCCGCAGAAAGGCCCTGATGACTGCGAAGGTCAAGTCCCTCTCCGCCGAAAAGCCCGCCGAATAAGTTTCAACGACCATAAAAAACGCCGCCGGAAGATGAATGAACGTCTTCC
>NZ_ADFP01000139.1 GCF_000177335.1 Pyramidobacter piscolens W5455 | reverse complement strand
GCGCTGCCGGCCAGCCGCGTGCCGCCGGGACGGCTCGGAGCCGCGGCCGCCGAAGCGCGCCTGAGTTCCGTGGACGACTTCGCCGAGTGCCCGTACCTTTTCGCGCTGCGAGCCGTCCTCGGTTACGAGGAACCGCCGCGCGAGGGGGAGTACGACCCGCTCCGCGGCGGAGCGGCCGTGCACGCCCTCTGGGAGCGCGTCTGGTGTGAGTACTCTGCTTCGGGCTGCCGCGGCTCGATCGAAGAGAGAACGCGCCGCCTTTTCGACGAAGTGGTCGGCGAAAACTATCCGGCGCTGCTGCGCTCTCCGTCGCTGAGCCGCGTCCGCTCCGAGCTGCGCTTTTGCGTGAAGCGCTGTGCCGCCACGCAGGACGAATGGGAGGCGGCACTGCGCCCGCTGCGCGCAGAGATCCTGTGCGAGCTCGACCTGCCGCCGCTGCGGCGCGGTGCGGTCACGTTCCGCGGCCGCTGCGACCGCCTCGACCGCCTTAAAGACGGCCGTTTCCTGCTTTGGGACTACAAAGCGGGAAAATCGTCCGCCTACGGCAAAGCGTTTCAGTTGGGATGCTACGCGCTGGCCCTCGAAAGCGGCGGCCTGGGCGGAGGCGGATGCGCCGGCTGGGGCTACGTCGGTCAGAAAGACGCCGCCGTTTCCGGCTGCTGGGACGACGACGTCGCCTCGCTGTTGAACAAACGAAGCGGATCGAAAACGCTGCGCGAGCGGAAGGACGGGGCCGGCCAGCTGCTGTCGGACATCGCCCTGGCCATGGACGCCGGGCAGTTCCCCCCGCGTTACGAGAGCAAACGCTGCCGCGCCTGCGCCTTCGCGGCGATCTGCCGCCGCGGCGAGATGAGCGGCGAGCTCGAAGAATCGGAAGAGGAGGGCGGAGCCGATGACGAATAAAGAGCGCGGACTGCCGCCTCTGTCGAAAGAGGATCTGGCGCTGCTGAAAAATTACGTCGCTTCGCAGGGCCTGCCCGAGCAGGTCGAGGCGATCACGTCCGAAGCGCCGCTGACGGTGGTCGGCGCCGGGGCCGGCACGGGCAAGACCTGGACGCTGGCGTGGCGCTTCGTCTGGACCGTGCTGACGCGCGAAGACGTACGCCATATGCTGACGCTGACGTTCACCGAGAAAGCGGCGTCGGAGATGCGCCGCCGCATCGCCGCGCTGCTGGCGGACCTCGAGCCGGCGCTCGCCGCTTCGGCCGAGCTGTCGCGCCGCCGCGCCGCGGCGCTGGTTTCGCTCGATCAGGCTTATATCTCCACGATCCACGGCTTCGGCGCGCGCGTCATCGGCGAAGCGGGGCTGTCGCTGCCCGTCGAACCGTCGCCGCGACTCGTCGGCGACGCGGAGGCCAGCGAGTTCTGGCGCGAGCTGGCCGGCGCGCTGGACCGGCTCGACGCCGAATGGTTCTGCTGGGGCATGGACCGCGAATACGGCGCCGCCGCGCGCGAGCTGCTAAACGGCGACGGCGCGGCCGACGTGGTGAACTGCTGGGGGCCCGAAGGCGTCGCCGATTTCGCCCGCAGCTTCGAGGGCATGATGTCCGACTTCGGCGAGACGCCCGAAAGCGTTCTCGAAAAGCTGGGCTCTCCCGACGCGCAGGCGCTGGAACTGCTGCGGCAAAATCTCGGCGCCGAGTTCGCGCGGCTGGCCGACTGCTGGACCGAAGGCTTCGACGTCGATCCCGGACAATGCGGCGGCACGGGCGATTTCGTCGCGCGCTTTATTGCGTTCCGCGCCCGCTGGAACGCGCGCGGCTTCGAGAGCGAAGCGGACTGCCGCGAGTTCGTCTTCGACGCCGCCGATACGGTCAAAAACGCGCGCGGCAAACTGGCCGACGCGCTGGCGGGGGCGATGGGCGTCAAGCTGGCCGACTGGCGCAGAGACGCCGAAGCGCTGCGGGCCTTCGAGCGCCTGCTCGCCGACGGGTGGAGCGAAGAGGAGCTGAAGCTGCGCGCGCTGCTGATCCGCCTCGGCTGGCTGTGCTGGCGCAAGTGGCAGGCGTACAAGGCTTCGCGCGGCGGCATCACTTTTGCCGACATGATCGCTCTGGCCGCTCAGGCGCTGGAACGCGACGAATCTTACGCCGCGCGTTTTTCCGAAGTGCTCGTGGACGAATTCCAGGACACCAACGACCAGCAGGACGCCCTGCTGCGCGTCGTCCGGCGCGCGGCGCGCGCGCGGCTGTTCGTCGTCGGCGACCTGAAACAGTCCATTTACCGTTTCCGCCGCGCCGAGCCGGCGATCTTCGGGCGCTACGTCAGCGCGGCGCGCCGCGGCGGCCGTTATGTGAGTTTGTCGGTGTCGTTCCGCAGCGGCGAAAAAGTTCTGGACGCCGTCAACGACCGCTTCGAAAAAATCTGGAAAGAGCGCCTCGGCGCGGAGCTGAACCAGCCCTACGAGGCGCTCCGCTCGCCGCGCGGCCTGGAGCGCGCCGCCGCGTGGATCGACGAGCGTCAGCGCACGGAACTGCCCGTCTGCGAGCGCTTGCTCGAAGAATTTCAGCGCGACGAGGAGGGAAAGGCGCGCGAAAGCGCGGCCGCCGCGCGCGACCGGCTGGCGT
>NZ_ADFP01000138.1 GCF_000177335.1 Pyramidobacter piscolens W5455 | reverse complement strand
TGTGGCCTCCCTAAAGCTGAAAATTTTCGGGCCCTGCAGGGGCCGCTTATCGAAAATCAAGCCTGCGTCATCTCTCCTGCGACCGCGTCACAAAGGACCGTCGCCGACAGCTTCTTTCTCCGTTCCAGCAGACGACTCCACCGCGATGCGGGCGGAGAGGCCGCAGACGAACGTTCTGCTTTTTCGCTCGTCCATACAAGAGTGAACAGGTTCTCTGGAATTTTATCAAAGAGCGCCCGTCTTGTCCACCGTCGCCGCTAATTCAATTAAAAAAACAAAAAACTGGAAAGCGCTGCCGTCTGCCCTTTACCCTTTTCTCCGCTTCCAAGCCCACGTCAGCAGCGCCCGCGGCCGCCAGACCGGCGGCACCGCGTCGAAGAATCCCAGCCTTTCGCCGCCGAGATAATACGCCGCCGCCAGCAGCCCGCCGGCCAGAATCGCCACGACTCCGCTTCCCCGCAGCCGCCAGAGCGCCGCGCACGGCAGCGCGAACGCGAGCGACGCCTTCCACACCGCGCGGGCCGC
>NZ_ADFP01000137.1 GCF_000177335.1 Pyramidobacter piscolens W5455 | reverse complement strand
GCCGAGGGCCGTGCGCGCCGCGACCTGCCCGCCGTAAATGGCGCCCAGCAACGAGTTGCCGCCGAGGCGGTTGGCGCCGTGGTACAGCGAAGCGCACTCGCCGGCGGCGTACAGATTTTCGAACCCGGCGACGCGGTGCGCGGCGTCCACCTTGAGGCCGCCCATGAAGTAATGCAGCCCCGGCTCGACGGGGATGGGGCGCTCGCGCGGGTCGAGGCGCAGGTAGGTGAGGCAGGTTTCGACCACGCCGGCCAGTTTGCGGCTCATCACGCTCTCGGGCAGTTCCGTGAGGTCGAGGAACACGGGGCCGCCGCGCCGCGCCCGCCAGATCTCGCGCGCGGTGACGTCGCGCGGCATCAGGTTGCCCAGCTCGGGATATTTTTCTTCCATGAAGTACCAGCGCGCGCCGTCCCGTATCGTGAAGAGCCGCCCGCCCTCGCCGCGCGCGGCCTCGCTGATCAGATGCCGTTTGCCCGAGGCGGACACGGTGGTGGGGTGGTACTGGATGAACTCGCCGTCGGCGATCGGCGCGCCGAGGCGGAACAGTTCGGCCGCGGCTTCGCCCGTGTTGTTGAGCGAGCCGGTGGTGTCGGAAAAAAGGCCGTGCATGCCGCCGGTTGCCATGATCACCGCGTCGGCGCTGAGCTCCGACAGGGAACCGTCGAAGCGGTCGCGCAGCAGCGCGCCGCCGCAGGCGCGCCCGTCGAGCAGCAGCGTGACGAAATCGTGGCGCGGCAGGCGGACGACCGACCCTTCCGCTTCGTAACGGCGCACGGCGTCGATCAGCGCCGTCATTATCTGTTTGCCCGTGCCGCTCTGGGCGAAGGCGGTGCGTTTTTTCTTCTGGCCGCCGAAATTGCGCTGGTCGATCTCGCCGTTTATCCGATTGAACTGCGTCCCCATTTCCAGCAGGCGGCGCACGATGCCCGGCGCCGCCTCCGTCATGCCGCGCAGCGCCGCGGCGTCGGCCAGCTCGCAGCCGGCTTTGTACGTGTCGGCGAAGTGCTGCTCCGGGCTGTCGTCCTCGCCCTTCACGTTCAGCGCCGCGTTGATGCCGCCCTCGGCCATCACCGACTGGGCGCGCTCCGACGGCATCGACGAGGCGAGCGCGGCGCGGTGCCCCTTTTCCGCGGCGGTCAGGGCGGCCGACAGTCCCGCCAGCCCGGCGCCGACGATCAGCACCGTCTTCATAGCCACTGCCACCGCGCGTAATAAAAAATCAGCGCCGCCGCGAAAAAAAGCAGCAGCAGCGAAAAGATCAGCAGCAGGTCCCCCTGCCAGACGCGGTAGCGGCAGACGCCGAGCGAGACCAGCAGCGGACCGATCCCGGCCAGCACGTGCAGCGCCAGCGCCGCGGCCAGAAGGACCTGAACGAGCATTTTCAGCGTCGTGAACTCGTACAGCACGAACTGTCCCGAGCGAACCCGCCCGAAGACGCCGACGTGCAGACACAGCAGCAGGATCAGCGCCGCTCCGCTGAAACGGATCGCCCAGAAGCGCGCGTTCTGCCGCAGATAGAGCGCGCCGCGGCGAGAGGCGCGCAGCGTCGGAACCGTCAGCGCCAGACCGATGGCGCCGTGCAGCGCCGCCAGCGCCATCGCCGTCCAGCCCGCGATTTTGCCCGTGCCGGCGTTGACGCCCAGCAGCATGAAGCTGCCCGCCAGGCCATGCCACGCCAGCAGAATCAGCAGCGCCGCCGCGAGCAGCGCGTTGAGACGCCTCACAGCGCGCGCTCCATTTCCCGCGCTTTCAGCGTCAGCGCGTCCAGCCGCTCGATGTCGCTCATGAGGATGACGCGCCGCGGCGCGACGAACAGATCGTACTTGCCCGCGAGCGCCTTTGAGCGCAGCATCACGGGCGAACACGGGCTGAGCTTCACGTTCAGCCCGGCGAGCGCCAGCCGCCGCGCCAGCCGCCGCGCGTAGACGCCGAGCGCCTTTTCGTCGTCGGCGTAGGCCAGTTTCAGTTCCCGCGAACCATGGAAGCGCGCCTGCCGCCCGAGCGCGGCCGCGTGCAGCTCCCGGCGCAGCTCGCCGCGGGGATCCAGACGCGGATTGACCGCCAGCAGATAGAGCCCGTCCAGCTCCTTCTCGCCGGCGTGGGCGCGCCGCGCGCCCGCAGAGGCGGCCGAAAGCGCGTCGAGCCGCGAGCGGTAATAAAATCCCGTCCCCGCGATCAGCCCTAGCGTCAGCGCCGCCGCCAAAAACGCGTGTTTGACCATGTTCTCACCCTTTCCGGAAATCCGCCGAGCGTTAGATACGTTGAACTTCGTTTCCATTGTACCGCAATTTCCGGGAAAGGACACGCCCGTCGCCCCTGCGGGCGTAAAAATCCGGCGCAACCTTCCGGTCTTTATGTATAATAAACGCGGAGGAAAGGGGGATGGATTCCATGGGCGAGACATACGAACAGCTGCGCATCATTCTGGACGCGGACGGAGATTTCGTCGTCGGCGGCGGAGAACTGTCGGCCGCCAGACAGTTTATCGCCTTATGCGCGCGCGGGGCGGCGGCGGAGATCGAAACGGCGTTGCGCCGGGGCGCTCCGGTTGACGCCCGCGACGAACAGGGAACGACGCCGCTGACGGCGGCGCTGCGTTCCAATCCCAGTTTGGCGGCGCTGAAAGTTCTGCTCGAGCGCGGCGCGCCTTTGGAGACGAGAAACGCCATTCATACCACGCCCCTGATGATCGCCGCGCAGAAACGCAGCGCCGTCGTCGTCGATCTGCTCGTCGAAGCGGGGGCGAAAGTCGGCGCCCGCGACCGCCAGGGGCGCACGGCGCTGATGTACGCCGCGGCCTACAACCGCGACGCCGCCGTCGTCGACATTCTGCTGCGTTCCGGCGCGCAGATCGACCGCGGCGACCGCGGCGGCATGACCGCGCTGACGTACGCGCTCAAGCAGGTCGTGCCGTCGCCCGCCGTCGTGCGCTTCCTGCTGCTGGCGGGCGCGGACGCCGACCTCCGCGACAAAGACGGCTGGACGCCGTTGAAACTGGCCGTCGCCTACAACAAAACGACCGAAGCCGTCGAACTGCTCCTCGGCGCAGGCGCGCGCCCCGGCCGCGACGAAGCGGAACGGGAAACGCTGACGAGGCTGCTCCAGCAGAATCCGCTCATGAGCGACGCCGACAAGACCCGGCTGAGCAGCCGCCTGTCCCGTTTCTATTGTCTCGAAGATAAAGAGCCGTGATACCGATTCTTGATGGAAAACGATAAATGCCCCCGCCTTCCGAGGGAGTCCGGCCGCTCACAGCTCTCCCGGCTGCCGCGCGGCTCGCTTTGCGGATTTTCCTCGCAGCGCCCTTGTGTGTTCTGCCTTTTGATTGAAAAATAGTATCAACTGGAAAGCGCTTCTTCGGTTACGGATTGGGACGACGATGAGATTATGCCCTTTGTCAGCGTTCGAAAGGAAAAATGCGCTATGGGAAAAGAGATATTGAATATCCATTGCCCTCAGTGCGGGGCGCCGGCAAATTTTGACATTGTCCATCAGGTTTATGAATGCGGCTACTGCGGCGGAACGGTGAAGGTCGAGGCCGCGCTGGAGGAAAAAAAGGATTACCGGAACGCGCAGCAGAAAAAGATGAAGAAGTCCGCGGAGGCGTTCTCTTTGGAGTCCGCGTCCTGCAGCGGATGCGGCGCAACGATTGTGTTCGAGGAAAACGAGGCTCTGTCGAAATGCGCGTTCTGCGGCAGGAGCCTGGTGCGGAAAGAGTATCTGTACGACGCGGGGCTGCCGGAGAGCGTCATCCCGTTTGGAATCACGAAAGCGGAAGCGCAGCAAAGGCTGGAAGAATGGTGCGATCGGAACAGGCGCAAAAAAGAGGCCAAGCGTCTGCGGTCCATGATCCCCGAGCTGAAGGGATTTTATCTTCCCTACGAGACGGTGCGCGGGCCGGTGCGCTGCCGCGTGAGCTGCAAGAGGACGGCCAAGGTCTACGGCTTCGACGGTTTCGTGAACGATGAGTTCGTAAACGGTTCGAAGCAGCTCGACAATTTACTGCTGAACGCCATGGAACCGTTCGATCTGGACGGTCTTGAAGCCTTCGATTTCGCTTATCTCGCGGGACAGCGTGTAAAGATAACGGATATATCCAGCGCCGAAGCCGAAAGGCGAATGATAGAGGAGATCTCGGAAAACTACCGGCCGCAGCTGGAAAAGATGTGGGGCACGAAGGCGATCGAGGTCGGGACGGAGGCAAAGTCAGCCGTCAGGCTGCCGGTGCTTTTGCCGGTTTACTATATTTCCAGCGGGGATATCTGCGCGGCCGTGAACGGGCAGACAGGCAAGGTCAGCGTCCGCGCGGACGGCTGCCCGCGGCTCCCGATCGAAAGAAAACTGCAAAGATCGGTTTTTCGGCACGAGTCCCGCTTGCTTTTTGACAGAAGTCTGATAAGCTGAGAGCAGTTTCATGAAATATGCTTACTAAAGGAGGAGACGAAAGTGGCGAAATTTGTGATGAAAAGCGTCGCGTCGGGCCTGAAGTTCGATCTGAAGGCGGGCAACGGCGAGGTGATCGCCACGTCCGAGGTGTACACCACCGAGGCGGCCTGCCGGAACGGCGTCGCCAGCGTGGTGAAGAACGCGGCCGAAGCCGTTTTGGAAGATCAGACCGAGAAGGATTGTGCCGTCCGGAAAAACCCCAAGTTCGAACTCTACGCCGACAGGGCCGGCGAGTTCCGCTTCCGCCTCAAGGCCCGCAACGGTCAGGTCATCGCCGTCTCCGAGGGTTACAAAGCCAAGGCCGGCTGCCTGAACGGCATCGAAAGCGTGCGCAAGAACGCCCCGAACGCATCCGTCGAAAAGGCGTAATCCGTTTTTTCGCATCTGCGGAAAATCCTGTCGTTATCTTTTTTCGATCCAAGTGTTCCACGTGGAACATTTTTCGCCGCGCCCTTGCAAAGGGCGCGGATTTTGTTAAAATATGCCTGAAGCCTCCCGCGGGAGGCCCAGCCCCGTGCGGCGAAAAACCACGAATCCCGTCAGGTCCGGAAGGAAGCAGCGGTAAGAGGAACTTTTCGGGTGCCACGGCTCTCTGGGTCTCCTGGGGGAGGCTTTTCGCGTCGCAAGGCCGGAACAAAGCCGCCCCCGCTTCTCCACGGTGGATTTTTGTTTTCTTTCCCTTTTTTTAATTAAGCCGCGGGAACGGGGCGGTGACAGATGGGCCGGCGATGGCTATAATATCCTCGTTCGAATAAAAATGACCGAGGGTCGTTATTTTGACTTGCCGTCTTCCGACGGCGCGAAAGGAGGCGGGAAGCGTGCCGAAACTTTCGGCTGAGAACAAAGAGCTGATCACTGCGGCGGTGCGGGACAAGGCCTTTGCGTGCGCCTGCGCGATGCTGCGCGAGGCGGAGTGGCGCCGCTTCACGATGAAGGATCTGGCCGCGCGCATGGGCGTGGCCAAGGGCACCGTCTACAATTATTTTCGCGACAAGGACGCCGTGATCCTCTTCATCCGCGACTGTCTTGCCCGGCAGATCACCGACCGCATCCGGCGCGACATGGAGCGGGAGCGCGACACCCGCCGGCTGCTGCGCCGCATCGTGCTGAAATCGATCGAAGGCATGAAGGAGTTCCGTTTTCTTCACTTCGCCATCGGCGACGTGGTGATGAGGCAGGCCGGTCCGGAAGGGGCGGCCCGGGACGACGCGGCCATGGACTGTGTGCACGAGGTTCTTGCCGCCGTCATGGAGCGGGGCATGAAGGACGGTTCGGTACGTCCCGGCGATCCCGTCCTGATGGCGGCCGCGCTCCATTCGTCGCTGATGGGCGTGGAAATCGGCAGCCGCTTTCACGGCGCGCTGAACACGGATTCGCAGCAGATCCGCGAGCTGGTCGCGGACTGGCTTCTGCGCGGCATTTGTACGGAGGAAAAATGAGGATTACGGAAACATCATTGAGAAGGCCGGTGACGGTCACCGTTCTGACGCTGGCGCTGGTGTATTTCGGGCTGTTTTCCTACGCCCGCATGGGCGTGCAGCAGACCCCCGACGTCGATCTGCCCGTCGTCATGGTGACGACGACGATGACCGGCGCCACCGCCGCCGTTATGGACAACGACGTCACCGACGTGCTGGAAGAACAGATCAACACCATCTCCGGCATCGAGAGCCTGAGCTCGTCCAGTTACATGGGCGCCGCCGTCACGGTCGTGGAGTTCGACTTGGCCCGCGACATCGACGCGGCCGCGGCCGACGTGCGCGACAAGGTCAACGCCGCGCAGGCCGATCTGCCCGACGAGGCCGATCAGCCCATCATCGCCAAGTACGACATCGGCGATTCGCCGCTGGTGATGTTCTCCATCACCGGCGAAGCGTCTTACAAGGACAAAGTTTACTTTGCCGACAAGGTGGCCAAGGTGCAGTTCCAGTCGGTCAACGGCGTCGGCAACGTCAGCATGCCCGGCCTGCGCGACCGCGAGATCCGCGTCTGGATCGACCCGGTGCGCCTGCGCTCGCGCGGTCTGGTCGTCAGCGACCTGTCCAGCGCCATCGCCAGCAAGCACGTCGAGCTTCCCGCCGGCAGCCTCAGCATCGACCGCTTCAAGATGGACCTGCGCATCGAGGGCGAATATTCCTCGGTGGAGGAGCTCAAGAGCCTGCCCATCACGACGCGCAACGGCGTGGTGATCCGCCTCGGCGACGTCGCCGACGTGGAGGACGGCTTCGAGGAAGAGGACAGCGAAGCCTTCGTCGACGAGCAGTCCACCATCGTCATGGGCGTCATGAAGCAGCGCGGCGCCAACGAGGTGGAAGTGTGCGACGCCATCGTCGCCAAGTTCAACGAGATGCAGGGACTGGTGCCCGAGGGCATCACGATGCAGCAGATCTACAACAAGTCCGACTTCATCCGCCGCTCCATGAACGGCGTCGGCAGCGACATCATCCAGGCCGTGATCCTCTGCTCGCTGCTGATGCTGTTTTTCCTGCAGACGTTCCGCGCCACGTTCGTGACGGTCATCTCCATGCCCGTCTGCCTGATCGGCAGTTTCTGCGTGCTGTCGTACCTGGGCATCACCATCAACAACATGTCGATGATGGCCATCTCGCTGGCCGTCGGCATGGTCGTCGACGCCACCACCGTCGTGCTGGAGAACATCTACACGCACATGCACAAGGGATTGCTGCCCTTCGACGCGGCCCTCAAGGGCACGAACGAAGTCGGTTTCTCCGTGCTCGGCGGCGCCCTCACCACCATCGGCGTGTTCGCGCCCATCGCCACGATGGGCGGCATCATCGGCCGCTTCTTTTACGCCTTCGGCATCACCGTCGTCGTCACCATTTCGCTGTCGCTGATCCTCTCGCTGACGCTGACGCCCTTTGTCTGCTCGCGCATCCTGCGCATCACGCCGCCCGGCCGCGCCGCGCAGTTCTGCGACGCGCTGCTGCGCTCTCTGGAGCGCGGCTACCGGCGCCTGCTCACCGCGGCCGTGCACCACAAGACCGTGACGCTGGCGACCGCGCTGGGCATCTTCGCCTTCGGCGTGTTCGTGGCCGGCAAAGTAGGCTCCACCTTCTCGACCAACGACGACCAGGGCATCTTCATCATCAACTGCGAACTGCCCTCCGGCACGGAGATCGAAGAGACCGGCCGCGTCATGCAGAGCATCGCCGACGTGGCGCGGCGCCATCCCGGCGTCATGCGCACGATCGTCTCCGCCGGTTCGGGCAGCGGCAGCGAGTCGAACAAGGGCAGCATCTACGTGCAGCTCATCGCCCGCAAATTACGCGAGGCCCAGGACATCGTCATGAACGATGTGCGCAACTCCGTGGCCGGCTTCCGCGACGTGACCATGAACTTCACCACGTTCGGCGGCAAGGACGTGGAAATGGTCATGTCCGGCGCCCCCACGGAAACTTTGGCAGCGCTCGCCCAGAAACTTACGGCCGAGATGAAGACCATGAGCAAACTGCGCGACGTCGAGACCGACGTGCGCCTCGACAAACCCCAGCTCAACATTTCCATCGACCGCAACATGACCGACGCCATGAACGTCGACGTGCGCTCGCTGTCCACGGAGATCCAGGCCTACTTCGGCGGCGTCAAGGCCGGCGTGTTCAAGGAAGGCGGCTACCGCTACGACATCCGCCTCATGGCCCGCCGCGGCCAGCGTTCCAGCCTCGAGGACCTGCAGATCGTTTCGTTCAAGAACGGCGCCGGCGAGATCGTTCAGGCCCCCGGCCTGATCACCGTCACCAAAGTCATGGCCCCCAGCGTCATCAAACGCTACGGGCGCCAGACCGCGCTGACCATCTCCGCCAACGTCACCAGCGATTACTCCATGGGCGAAGCCATGGTCTACATTCAGGAGCTCGGCAAAAAGTACATTCCCGAAGGTTCGGGCATCACCCTCCAGCCCTCCGGGCGCACCAAGAACATGCAGAAAGAGTTCGCCCGCCTGTTCACGGCGCTGCTCATCGCCATCTCGCTGATGTACGTGATCATGGCCGTGCAGTTCGAATCGTTCCTGCATCCCTTTACGGTCATGTTCTCGCTGCCGCTGATGACCCCCGGCACTTTCTGCCTGATGTACGCGATGAACGTCAAACTCGACGTGATGGCCTACATGGGCATCATCCTGCTCGTCGGCATCGTCGTCAACAACGGCATCATCCTTGTCGACTTCATCAACCAGAACCGCCTGAGCGGCATGGACAAAGTCAGCGCCGTCATCGACGCCGGCCCGCGCCGCCTGCGCGCCATCCTGATCACCTCGCTGTCCACGCTGATCGGCGCCATCCCCGCGGCGCTGAAGCTGAGCGAGGGCTCCGAGTCGCGCCAGCCCATGTCGGTGGCGATCTTCGGCGGGCTGTTCACCTCCACGATGCTGACGCTGCTGGTCGTGCCCGTCGTCTATCTGGTGCTGGACAACGTCAAGGAACGTCTGGGAAGCAAACTTTTCCAGAAGGCGCTGCCTTAGTCAAGAGAGGAGAACCGAACATCATGAAAAGAATTCAGGCTGCCGCGCTGGCGCTCTCGTTTTCGCTGCTGGGATTTCCCGCGCTGGGCGCGCCGGCGGCCAGTTCCCTTCAGGCGCTGCGGAACGCCGCGCATCCCGCGGCCAGCGTCGCCGGCGACTCGGAAGCGATCATCCTCACCATGGGGCGGGCGCTGAACATTGCGCTGGACCGCAACTTTACCGTGCTGACGGCGGAGCAGAACGTGGAGAGCGCCAAAGGGCAGAGCAAGGCGGCCGGCGCCGCGCTCAACCCGCAGCTGAACCTTCAGGGGCAGGGAAACGCCTACGACAACATTCCGAGCTATCCCGACAACGAACTGGTTGCGCGCGTCGCCGTCAGCCAGAGTCTTTATTCCGGCGGCAAAAATCAGGCGCTGGCCCGACAGGGCAAACTCGGCGTCAAACAGGCCGAGCAGGATCTGCGCAACGCCCGCGAGAGCGTGGCGCTGACCGTTTGGAACGCCTACTGCGAAGTGCTGTACCGCCGCGAGGTGCTGCGCAACACCGAGAACGCGCTCGACTACTACAGCAACGCCGAAAAAGAGCTGAACGAGCGCGTCGTCTACGGCCTCTCCACCAACCTCGACCTCACCCGTGTGCGCCAGCAGAAGGAAAACGCCCGGGCAAGCAACATCGCCGCCGGGAACAATCTTGAGGCGGCGCGCATTGAACTGTGCCGCCTGCTGCGTATGCGCCCGGAGACGAACCTCGCCCTCTCCGGCTCGCTCGAGGATAATCTGCCCAAACTGGAAGACACCCGCAAAATCCCCGCCGACGTCGAGGCGGCCATCCGCGAAACGCTCGAACGCCGCGGCGATTATCAGTCGCTGCGCTACGCCGCCGCCTCGCGGAAAAACGAAATCGCCGTGGCGAGAAGCGGCCTGCTGCCCACGCTCAGCCTCAGCAGCGGCTACCGTTTCGGTTACACGTCGAACGGCCTCGGCGGCGTCTCCGACAAAAATCAGTGGACCGCCTCGCTGACCCTCGACGTGCCCGTCTACGACGGCGGCAGCACCAGCGGCAGCGTCCGCGCCGCCAAAGCCGGACTGAAGGCCGCCGAGCACGCCTTGGACGAAAAAGAGGACAGCATCAAGGCCGAACTTGCCGACAGCTGGCTCAGCCTCCAGAACGCGCTGGAAACCCTCAGCGCCGGCCGCGCCAACCTGCAGCTGGCGAAAGAGAGCCTCGATTACGCCGAGTCGGGCTACCGCGAGGGCGTCAACACGCAGATCGACGTGCTTCAGGCCCGCAGCGAGCTGACCGACGCGCTCCAGCTGCTGGCGCAGCATCTCCGCGACAGCCGCGAGGCGCAAGCCAACCTGTGGAAAGCGCAGGGCATCCTCATCGAGCGCGCCCTGCTTCAGGAAAATCTTCGCGACAGCGCCGCCGCTCCGGCGAAAAGCGCCGGCCTCCGCGCCGATTCCCGAAAGAAGACAAAGTGAGGTCAATGCGCATGAAATTTACGAAACTCAAAATCTATCTTCTGCCCGCGCTGCTTGCCGCCGCGTGGTTCGGCCCCCGCGCCGAAGCCCCCGCCAAACAGCCGGATGCCCCGGTTTCCGCGCCGCGGCCGCGCGTCGAAGTGGCCGTCGTCAAACGCCTCAGCAGCGTGCAGCAGGGCATCAACACCACTTCCACGCTGCAGGCCCTCGAAGAAGTGATCCTCAACCCCAAAGTCACCGGGCGCATCGACAATCTCGTCGTCGCCAAAGGCGACCTCGTCGAAGCCGGCGACACGCTCGTCGTGCTCGACAGCCGCAACCAGGAAGCCGAGTATAATTCCATGCAGGCCCAGGTCGCCGTTAGCAAAGCCGAACTCTCCCAGTCCGCCGTCACGCTCGCCGACGCCAAGCGCGAGCTCGACCGCTACGGCCGTCTGCGCAAGTCCGGCTACGCCACCCAGCAGGAATACGACACGCGCAGCACCACCTACCAGGCCGCCGTGGCCGCCAACGCCAAAGCCGCCGCGCAGGTCAAGCAGGCCCAGGCCAATTTGGACGCCCAGGCCGTGCTGCTCAGCGAGTACCAGCTCAAAGCGCCGATCAAGGGCGTCATTCTCGACGATTACGACCTCACCCTCGGCGCCCTCGTCAAAGACGCCACCAACGTGTTGCGCATCGGCCGCGTCGACCGCCTCAAGGCCCGCGTGGACATCCCCGAGCGCGACATGGGCCGCCTGCGCCTTGGCATGGACGCCGTGCTCACCTTCGAGAGCCTGAGCGGGCAGACCTTTTACGGCACCGTGACGCTGATCGATCCTTACATCAACACCTCCACCCGCACCATCGGCGCCGAAATCACCGTCGATAATCAGGCCACCGGCTTCAAGCTGCGCCCCGGCATGTTCGCGCGCGTGCTGCTGGTCGAGACCAGCGAAGAGAATCCCCTCGTCATCCCCACCGAAGCGTTGCGCGCCGACGGCTCCGTGATGGTGATCCGCGACGGCAAAGCCGCGATCCAGAAAGTCGTCACCGGCGCCGCCACCGGCGGCATGGTCACCGTCTCCGACGGCCTGCAGATCGGCGAAGACGTCGTCGTCTCCGGCGGCAACAACGTTGCCGAAGGCACCGAAGTCGATTTCGTGATCACCGCCGAGTAGACCGAAACGACTTCCGCCGCCAAGCGGCGGCGCACGGCAGAACGAGAACCGCCGCGAAGACGCCGGGAAAAACGGAACAAGCCGGCCGCTTCGCGGCGCAAAGAACGAGGGCGGATGACTGGAACCAATCCAATCATCCGCCCTCGTTTTTGTGTTTTATGTTTGCTTGAGCCGGGGCGTCTGAAAACGGCGATTATTTGTCGAAAAGATCCGCGTGCGAACCCGTTCGGACGAGCCCGAGGACGTCGCCGCGGATTTCGTAGATCAGGGCCCAGTCCGGTTCGAGGTGAAGATCGCGGCTCCCTCTCCACTCGCCGGTCAGCCCGTGATCCCGAGAGCGCGGGGGAAGCTCCTCCTCCGCCGCGAGGATGAGGATGGCTTCTCGCAGTTTTCCCATGTCGGCGCCGCGTTTTTCCATGCGCTTTCGGTCTTTGCGGAACTGGGCGGTGAATTCGACGTGCAGCATCTCAGATGCCCATGTCACGAAGCGCTTCTTCCGCGGTGTCGAACCGTTTCGTCTTGCCGGCGCGGAGGTCGCGGATGGCCTGACGCGTGCGGGCGTTGGGCGTCAAGGGCGCGGCGAGGGGAAACGGAATCCCGCGTTCGGCGACGACTCGCTTGAGGTAGACGTTGATGAGAGTGGACAGATTCATGCCGAGCTCTTCGGCGATACCGGCCGCGTCGGCCTTCAGCTCGGGATCGACTTTGATCTGAATCGAGCTGTCTTTGGTGGCTGTAGCCATGATCATCACTCCTTTATGATGATATTATAGTGATTTTATCAGTATGATGTCAATATTAATACGCTCGAGCTGCGGCGGCGCACGGAGAACGAGAACCGCCGCGAAGACGCCGGGAAGACAAAATAAAAGGGTTCGGTGATCTTGTTGGTCACAGAACCCTTTTTATTTTGAAGATTTATGCTGACTCTTGATTTTTTCGTCAGAGCAGGCAGGAAACGCCCTTCGTCTCCAGCAGATGCAGCAGTTTCCGAGACGCGCCGTCGGGCTTCTTCACGCCCGCTTCCCATTTTTGAACCGTGGAAAGGCTCACGTTCAGCAGACTTGCAAATGCCGTCTGGCTGAACTTCGTACTGGCACGGAGCGCTTTGATCTTATCGGGCGCGTACGTAGGAACTTCGCTGCGCAGCGCCTCGATCTGGCAGAAATCCCTGGTGGACATCGCGCCGTGTTTCCGAAGATCTTGGGCCATTTCATAAAGTTCCCTCATGGCGATACTCATATTTTCACCTCCGCTATCGTTCCATCCAAAAGCATTTCTTCCAATTTCCTTTTGCCGATCGACAGATACGTGCGAGCCACGATCTTGTAAACGTCGAGTTCCTGATCGCTGATAGTGGCGGTTTCATTTTTTGCGAACCCCCTCAGAAAGAAGAAAGTCCCTTTGAAATGCGTTGCGATAATCGCCGTGCGCCGCCGCGTTTCCCCTTTCCCGTTAAAGGGATCCGCTTTTTATACACCCCTCCGCCAAGATTGGCGTCGATCAGCCCGCTTTCCATTTCGAGAACCGCATTTACGAGACAACTGTCCGCTACGTTGTTCTTTCGCGCCCAGCGAACGAAAGTTTTGGTTTTATAGATGGCTTTCATGTCAATACTATAGCACCGAGTGCGCAATAATACAACAAGCGTGTTCCGCACGAGACGCTTGTCGCGCCGCGGCGGATTTGTTTAAAGGTTGTTATTCGGTCAATATTCATATACATGTCTGAATTATGGGCATTTAGCTCATTATTGTCTATTGCCCGCAAAGACGTCTTTCGTAAAATGGCAAAGTAAAGTATGCGTGAGAAGTGTGGAACGAAGGCAAGAGAGGTGGCGCGCATGGCCAAGGTACGGCAGACCACGTGTGAAGAGCGGCTGGAGATCGTCAACTACTACCTCGACAACGGCGCCGACTGCCTCAAAGTGATCCGCAAGTACGGCGTCAGCCACGGCCAGATTTATTCCTGGATCAACAAATACCGCCAGTACGGTGCGGCCGGCCTGCAGGACCGGCGCGGCACCGGGCGCAGCCTCGGCGAAGCCGACGAGCTGGGCGAGACGGAAAGGCTGCGGGTCGAGAACCGCCTGCTCCGGGCCAGCATCAAAAACCTCAAGGAAGAGCGCCATGTGCTCAAGAAACACCTCTCGTACCTTGAGCGGCGCATCGCCGGCGGACAGGCCGGAGACGAAGGGCGCTCCGCGTGATCGAAAGCGTGTGGCGAACCTCCCGCCGGGAGGCTCGTGCAATATAAAACAACATTTCACGGCCGTATCAGGCGTGAAACGGGACGGAACGGGCGCGCGCGCCGGGCGAGGAAACGTGGAAACTCCCCACAAACGCGTTTCGGAACGATCCGTCTTTCGCCCCGAACGGCCGGGAAGCGGCGCCATGAGGCGCCGCACATCATTGTTCCGTGTTTGAGGAGGAGTTTTGAGAATGAGTTTGAAGAAAATGCTCGCCGTAGTAGCCGCCGCGTCGCTGGTGGCCGTAGCCGCGCCCGCGTTCGCCGCGAATCCGTTCAGCGACGTGCCGATGAACCACTGGGCGTACGACGCCGTGGAGCAGCTGAGCGCGAAGGGCATCCTGGAAGGTTACCCGAACGGCACGTTCAAGGGCAACCGCGCCATGACCCGCTACGAGATCGCGACGATGGTGGCGCGCATGATGGCTGCGGGCGGCCTGAGCGGGGAAGACCTGGAGAAGCTGAAGGCGCTGGTGGTGGAGTTCCAGCCCGAGCTGGAAGCGCTTGGCGTGAAGGTGGACGGCTTCGACAGCCGCCTCTCCGCGCTTGAGAAGGGCGTCGGCGGTTGGAAGATCACCGGCCAGATGCGCTTCGACTACAACGCGTGGGACAACGACGGTGCTGCGACCGGCGCCGGCGCCGACGGCTTCACGATGAACCGCGCCCGTCTGTTCCTGCACAAGGATCTGACGGACGGCATCACCTTCGACGCGCGTTATCACGCTGGTCGTTTTGACCGTTGGTGGCTCACCGCCAAGGACTTCATGGGTCTGGAAGGCCTGACGATGCGCGGCGGCCAGTTCTACCTCGACTGGGAAGACGAAGACGGACTGTACGACGACAACGACGCGTTCAACATGGATGCCAACTATCGCGGCTTCGATCTGAAGTACAACCGCGGCATGTTCACCGTCGAGGGCTTCGCGGCCTCCAACCAGGGCGGCAGCATCTACGATCCTAACGCCAGCGACGAGTACTACGGTGCCCGCCTGAAGTTTGACTTCAGCGAGAAGTTCTGGCTGAGCCTGAACGGCCTGTGGTACAACGTGGACAACACGAACTACAAGACCTACTGGGCCGGCCTCGGCTTCAGCTTCATGGACGGCCTTGAGCTGAAGGGCGCCTACTACATGGAAGACATCGACGGCGCGGCCATCGACGATCCCAAGGCGTGGAAGGCCATCCTCGACGTCAGCCAGGACGTGCTCAAGTTCACCAGCCTGTGGGTCGAGTACGCCCAGTTTGATCAGGGCTTCTACATCGACAGAAGCCCCTGGTCCTTCAGCGACGTCCTGTGGCCGGGCGACATCTCTGCGGGCGTCACCCTGCCGGACGACGCCGACGTCCTCTTCGTCAAGGCCAAGCAGAAGTGGAACGACAAGTGGAGCACGATTGAGCGCTACGTCAAGTACGACATTGACAATTTCTGGGATGCCAAGGAGTGGTCCGTGGCCATCGGTTACCAGTACAGCCCCAACCTCTACTTCGAGCTGGCCTACGCCGACATGGACGGCAGCTTCTTCGATCCCAACTACGACAACAACCAGATCCGCTTCCGCACGCTGCTGAACTTCTAGGCGAATCTCTGCACACGAAAAAGGCGGGGCTGCTTCGGCAGCTCCGCTTTTTTTGCGGCTTCCGTTCCCATGCGGGGATATCGGACGCAGCGGATGTGACGGGGCCGCGTTTTTGTTGTATGATAGACAATCATCGATGACGTCCCCGGGCGCGAAAAAACGCGAGGGAACGTCGGGCAGGTGGAGCCATGGATTTTACGAAGAAAGAAATACAGAGCGCGTTCTGGCAGCTTCTGGAAGAGCGCCCGTTCGGCAAGATCACGGTGAAAGCCGTCGTCGCGCGCTGCGGCGTGAACCGCAACACGTTTTACTATCACTTTCAGGACCTTCACGATCTGCTCCGCAAGTCCGTGCTGAGCTGGCTCGACGAGCTGTTCGCCGACGAACCGGGCGCGGCGGCGGTCGTCGCCGCGCTGTCGCGGCGCCGGGCGGCCATCATGCACATCTACAAGTCGCTGCCGCGCGAGACGTTCATCGAGGAATTGGGATTCTGGACGCGCTACGCCGTGGCCCGCCGCGTCGGCGCCGGGGAAAGCCGGCTTTTCGCGGAGAAGGAGAACCGGGAACTGCTGCTTTCCGTGTGCCGCTTCGCGCTGGTGGGGTTCCTTCTGGATTGGCTGGAAGGGGACATGGGCTCCGATTTGGGGAAAAACCTGTCGCGCTGTGCGGAACTGCTGAAAAATTTCTCCCTCCCTCCCTCCCCTCCCCTCCCCTCCCCTCCCCTCCCTCCCTCCTGATTCGAAAGCTCAGCGCCTGTGACTGCGGCGGCGAAATTGCGGGCGCGTCGTGTGGATCGGTGGAATCTCCCGGCAAGACGGAGAAGCTTTTTTTCTCCCTCTTGCTTTTTTTGTCCTTTGTGGTATCATCCAACTGTCGATCAGTGCTTTATCATGATAAATTATTAACGGAGGAGCGATGCCTATGGATACCATGAAAGTTGACGTGCCGGCGGAAGTGAAAGAGCGCTTCGACGCCATGCTGGCCCGATTTTCCCGCGAGAACGACGTGACGCTGGTCGTCCGCCCCGACTTCCCCGCCGAAGAGCAGCCGCGCCACTGACAGTGAATCCCGATGCAAAAGGCCCGACCGGTCGCATGACCGTTCGGGCCTTTTGCATCGAAAACCACGATCAGACGAAGTGCACGTTCTCGCCCGCTTCGGCGCGCCCGGATCTGAGTTTTTGCACATTTTTCAGGCGCGTGATATAATTAATTTACCTTAGAGGTAAATTGCAGGTGGTGAAGAGACTGCTTACGACGTTCAAAAGCAAGAGGCTCGAAAGGGTTTGCACTTCGGACAAGGCGGCCATACGGGCTTACGGGGTGGAAATGGCCGGGAAGCTTGTCCAGAGATTGAACGAGATTCACGCGGCGGACTCGGTGGATTTTCTTTTGGCGCACCGGATTGGACGCTGCCATGAACTGCATGGGAATCTGGAAGGGACTCTGGCGATGGATCTGGTTCAGCCGCATCGTCTGCTCTTTACCCGGGATGGTTGTATTCAAGGGATAGAAACCGTGAAAATCACGAAAATCGAGAATGATTATCACTGACGGAAAATGAGAAACGGCGTCAAGGGAAGCAAAGGAGGAATTGAAATGACGCACAGCAGGAGTTTTATCGCGGTCCCCCCCGGCGCGACGATACGCGAGCAGCTGGAGGAGCGCGGGCTCACGCAGAAAGAGTTTGCGGTGCGTATGGGGATCAGCGAGAAGCATATCAGCCGTCTGATTCACGGCGACGTGGAGCTGAGTCAGGACATGGCGCTGAGGTTGGAGTCAGTTCTCGGCATCCCCGCCAAATTCTGGAACAATCTCGAGGCGATCTATCGGGAAAAGCTTGCCCGCGTAAAAGGAGAGCTCGAGATGGACGAGGAAGTCGAAATCGCGAAGAAGTTTCCGTACTCGAAAATGGCGGCCAGAGGTTGGGTAAAAAATACGAGGAACGCGAAGGAGAAGGTTTTTGCGCTCAGGTCGTTCTTCGAGACGGCGCGCCTGACGTTCCTGGGGAAGTTCCAAATCCCGGGAATCGCGTATCGTCAGCTGGGCGAGAACGATCGCAGCGATTACGCTCTGGCCGCCTGGTCGCAGAAAGTGCGTCTCGAAGCGCGGAAGGTCGAAGCGGGCGAAATCGACATCAAAAAATTGACGGCGCTCCTTCCTCGAATCAGAGCGCTCTCAAATGGGTTCTCGGCCGACTCTTATAAAAAGCTCAGGGATTGTTTGGCTGAATGCGGCGTCGCTCTCGTATATCTGCCGCATTTTGAAGGGACGTTCCTGAACGGGGCTTCTTTCATCGACGGGAAAAAGATCGTCGTCGGCGTGACCACGCGCGGAAAGTTTGCGGATATCTTTTGGTTCAACCTGTTTCACGAGCTGGGCCATGTGATCGCGGGAGATATTTTCGGAACGCACGATGCGGCGGAGAGGGAAGGGATGGAACGGGCCGCCGATACGTTTGCCCAAGATGCTCTCATTCCGGCCGGCGGGTATGAGCGCTTTACCGAGGCCGCCCGCTTTGACCGCGAGAGCGTATGCGCTTTCGCCGAAAAGGTGGGGATCGCTCCGGGCATCGTGGTTGGGCGGCTTCAAAAGGAAGGCCGGCTGCGTTATGACTGCCTGGGCGCGTTGAAAGCGAAGTATGAGATTCCCTGTGATTGAAATCGCGGAAGACGGTCTTCGAGGAGGTCGAAGCAAGATGCTTTCGTGGGAGTTTGCTTTGCGCCGAGGGAAGGCGAAAGTCCGAGGGCGGGGCATAATACGAAAAGGTCCGACCGGTCGCATGACCGGTCGGACC
>NZ_ADFP01000136.1 GCF_000177335.1 Pyramidobacter piscolens W5455 | reverse complement strand
GCGGCTTTTTTCGAGCGATCCTGTTTTCGTCGCAGGATCCTTCCTGCACGCGCTTTAATATTAGCAAAATTTTTTTGTTTTGCAAGAGCTTTTCAACAACTGACGTTTTTAGGTTTCAATCGTTGATTCTACTGATTATTTTTTACGTTCGCCGCGGAGCGTGTCTATTTACAATGTAAATAATACAAAAATCTACGGCGCAATAATTTTTTATTTCCGATTAAGTGATTAGCTTGAATCACGTTGCATCATTCCAAAAAGTCGATCTTCTTCGCAGACTTTTTCACTGAGGAATTTTTGGAGAATAATCGCCTTTTTGGGCGTTTTCCCATCCCTATTTCCCGACGGCTTCGTCCGGATCGTCCCCATAAAAAACGCCGCCGTCGCGCTCCTCAGCGCGGCGGCGGCGTTTTCCTCTTCAGGTGACGCGTCGGTCAAAAGCTCAGCATGGTGCGGAAGCGCACCTGCTTGTTGTCGTAATCTTTCATGTTGACGGCGCCGTCCTGATCGTTGTAGGCCAGTTCGAAATAAAGGCCGGGGCTGTATTGATAGCCGACGCCGACGGTCCACTCGCGCGGCGCCGGGGAAAGATTGTCGACGTCGTAGCGGGCGTAACGCTCGAATGTGCTCCAGCGTTCGTTCCACTGCTGGCGCGCGCCCACGAACCACACGCTGGCGTCGTCGGCCAACGAGAAGTTGCGTCTCGCGCCGCGGCGCGGCCAGTCGACGTCGTCGTTGAACGACCATGGGACGTTGTCGAGGCGGAAGCCCGCGTCGATCTGGGCGTACTCCAGCCAGACGCTGGTGAAGCGCAGTTTTTCCTGGCCGAGGTCGAAGATCACCTTCCAGGCTTTGGGATCGTCGGCCGCCGTGGGGACGCCGTAATAGCGCGCCAGGCCGTCGTTCAGATCCTGCCGGTAATAGGCGCCGCGGAAAGCGATGCCGTCGGAAAGCATGTATCCCAACCCGGCCCAGTACGTGTTGAAGTTGGCGTCGTTTTCGTTGCGCCACAGGCCGTTCAGGCTCAGCCAGGCGCGCTCGCCCAGATTGACCTTGAGGCGGGCGCCGTAATGTTCGCCGCCGGCATTGGCGGCGTAGACCGAATCGCCGTCGTCGGCGCGCTGCGAGGCGGCGAACGCCGCCAGCTCCACGGCGCCGGCGTCTTTCTTCAGGCTGGCGCCGCGGTAGGCGGAGCCCATGAAGAAGCCGTTGCGGTCATGATAGAGGCGGTCCTCGTCTTCCCAGTCGAGCGCAAATTGCCCGGCCCTGAAGGTCAGCCCCCAGCCGAGGAAATCGGCCGCCGTCACCCAAAAACGGTCGAACGTGCCGTCGCTCCAGCGCGCGTCGAAGCCGATTCCGCCGCCAAGATCGCGGCGCAGGTAAAGCCGGGCTTCGTCGA
Organism: Pyramidobacter piscolens W5455; assembly: GCF_000177335.1. NCBI lineage: Bacteria > Thermotogati > Synergistota > Synergistia > Synergistales > Dethiosulfovibrionaceae > Pyramidobacter > Pyramidobacter piscolens. The sequence goes on along the minus strand of NZ_ADFP01000136.1, from coordinate 1,786 downwards.
ACGTGAAGCCGTCGCTCAGCGCGCCCGAACCGGGCAGATCGTTCTCCCAGGCGTTGTAATCGAATTGCAGGGTTCCGCCGATTTTCCAGCCGCCCAGCCCTTTTTCGAGAGCGCCGAGACGGCCGTCAAGAGCGTCGGTTTTCACTCCGAGGGCTTCCAGTTCGGGACGGAATTCGGCCGCGAGCTCGGTGAGGCGGGCCCGGTCTTCGCCGCCGGCGCCGCCGTTGACCAGCGCGCGGGCCACGATGACGGCGATCTCGTAACGGCTCATGACGCGCTCGCCCTTGAACGCGCCGTCGGGATAGCCTTCGAGGATCCCCTTGGCGCCGAGTTCGGCCACGGCGTCATAGGCCCAGTGGCCGGCGGGCACGTCGCCGAACGGCTCGGCGCGCGCGGCGGAAAGCGCCGCCAACGCGAGCGCCGCCGCCAGAAAAAGCGTTTTGCGGATATTCATTTTCGCTTCACCCCGCTTTTCGAAAGACAGAAAATTCCCGCGCCGCGACGGCGGGCACGGAAGAAAAAGGCCGGCGGACCGGCCGGTCGATGGCATTCGTCACCGCACGGCCCCACGATCGCGAACCGCGCGTCATTATCATAGCATTTTTCGCGGCGGATGGCGAATCGCGGGATCAAAATCGATCATATCCGTTTGACCGTTTTGCCAATTCTCGATCAGAAAGCGCGCTGCGCTCCCCGAAAACGCGAAGAGGCGACTGCCCGAAAGCAGCCGCCTCTGTTTTTTTGCAGGACAGACCGGATCTTAGAACGTCAGCAGGGTGCGGAAGCGGATGAAGCTGCCGTCCTCGAAACCGGGAACGCCATTGGCGCCCACGTCCATCTTGTTGTAAGCCAGTTCGAAGTAAAGGTTGGGGCTGTACTGGTAGCCGACGCCCACCGCCCAGTCCTTGGCCTTGTCGCCGCCGTCGGGATCATACTGAGCGTAACGGCCGAAAGTGCTCCACTTATCGTTCCACTCCTGCTTGGCGGCGACGAAGATCACGTCCGTGTCGGCGCCGAAGGTCGTAAAGCCGTCGAGGTAATCGCCAAGCTTGCCGAAAGCGTAGGGCAGATTTTCAGCGATAAAGCCCTGATCGAACTGAGCGTACTCGACCCACAGGCTGGTGAATTTGAGCACGTCCTGGCTGACGTCGAGGGCGACTTTCCAGGCCTTGGGGTCGTCGATGGCGGCGCCGTCGATGTCTTCCATGTAATAAGCGCCCTTCAGCTCGAGGCCGTCGGCGAACTTGAAGCCGAGCGCGGCCCAGTAGGCGGCGAAATCGTCGCTGCCCCACTCCGCGGCGCTTTTGCCCTCGGGTCTGACCCAATAACCGTTGGCGCTCAGCCAGAACTTCTCGTTGAAGTTCAGCTTCAGGCGGGCGCCGTAGTACTCGCCGCTCTCGTTCCGGTCATAGACCGACCAGCCGTCGTCGGCGCGGTTGGAAGCGGCGAAGCCCGACACCTCGGCCAGGCCGAACGTCTTGCTGAGGCCGAAGCCGCGGTAGGTCAGCCCCTGGAACAAACCGGCGTCTTCGTGTTCGCCGTAGTAGAGCCCGTCGTCGTCCTCCCAGTCGATGTCGAACTGACCGGCTTTGACGGTGAAGCCTTCCCAACCGAGGAAATCTTCGGCCGTCAGGTAGAAGCGGTCAAACGTGTCGTCGCCCCACTCGGCGTCGAAGCTGACCTTGTCGCTCAGGTCGCGGTGCAGGAACAGACGGGCGCTGTCGAACTCGAAGCCGTGATTGCCCTCAAGGTCGTCGCGGCCGCCGTTGAAGTCGAACTGCATTTC
>NZ_ADFP01000135.1 GCF_000177335.1 Pyramidobacter piscolens W5455 | reverse complement strand
GACGTCTGAACATCTCAGACGTCTGCTTTTTTGCGCTCTTCGAGAATTTACAGCATCTTCAAGTCTTCGAGGATATTGCGCGCCAGCTCTTCATAGGAATGATCCGTGCTGTCGTAAATGCGGCACCGAAGCTTTTCCATCAAAGAACGGGCGTCGTCCAGTTCCGCCCTGATCTTGCCGATATCGGCATATGCCGCTCGCTGCGGATCGAGCCCCATGGCGACGATCCGTTCGCAGCGGATCTCTCTTAAGCGCTCAGCCGAGATCAGGAGCCCGACCCTCTTTTCCACGTCCACATTCCAGATGCGGGAATCGGGAGCGATGCCGGGCAGCAAAGGAACGTTCGAGACGGCGTATCCTTTCAGAGCAAGCCAGATCGAGAGAGGCGTTTTTCCGGCACGAGACACGCCGAACAAAACGATGTCAGCGGCGGTCATCAGCTCGGGGGATTGTCCATCGTCGCAACGGAGCGTAAATTCGATGGCCTTGACGCGACGCAGGTAATCGCCGTCGACGCGGCGGTTCACTCCCGGACGCTGCATGGGCTGCCGTCCCGTGAGGCGACAGATCTCTTCGACCAGGGGCCCCATCATGGACACATAGCCCAAGTTGTACTTTTTCGTGTCGGCAACCAACGCCGCCAACACGTCGGCTTTGACCAAAGTGCTGACGATCAAGTGGCCGCCGCGCTGATAAAAATCGCCGGCGATCTCGTGGACTTGAGCGACTTCGCGAACCGACCGGTGGCGCTCGATCGTCACGTCGAGGCCGTCGAATTGGGCCAGCGCCGCGTGGAGCATGCTTTCGGCAGTCTCTCCTGTCGAATCGGAAACAATGGAAACGCGTAATGTCATAAAATGCCTTTCAGTCTATTTGACTTTGCTGAGATCTCCGACGCGCATAAAGAGATTTTGACAATGGGACAACAGCGCGAGACGATTGGCGCGAACGGCCGCGTCCTCGTCCATGACCATCACGTCGTCGAAGAAGGCCGAAACGGCCGGGGAAAGCTGAGCCAGGACATTCATCAGCCCGTTCCAGTCGTTTTTCCGCAGGGCGGCTTCCACGGGTTTCTCCGCCTCGTTCACGGCCGCATAAAGGTCTTTTTCGGCAGCCTTGACGCAAAGCGAAGGATCCACGGAACTCGAGACTCCCTCCGCCTTCGCCAGGATATTCTTGACTCGTACCGCGGAATTGACCAGCTTCGTGAACCAGTCTTCCTGCTTCACCTCCGCGAACGCGCCCAGCAAATAAAGCGTTTGCAGGGGACGGGATCCTGTCACGGAGAGCGCCAGTTCGATCAGTTCGTGGCCGTATTCTTTTTCCTTGAGCTGGATGAGCGTGCGCTGCCTTATGAAATCCAGCAGCGAGCTCAAAGCTTCGCCGCCAACTTCGAGGTCCTGGGCGATGAAAGCGAGCAGCGCCTCCAGATCGAGGTCAAGGCGGAGTCCCCAGAGGATCTCGTTGATGCAGCGGATGGCGCGGCGAAGGCCGTAAGGGTCCTGCGACCTCGTCGGCTGGAACCCCAGCTTGTAGGCACCGACCATATTGAAGGCCCGTTCGGCAATCCCCACGACGGCGCCGATCACGTCGGAAGGAAGTTCGTTTCCTGCCGCGGTTGGCATGTACTGCTCGGCGATGGCCTTGGCAACCCGCGGATCCTCTCCGTTCTTCAGGGCGTATTCGCGGCCCATGATCCCCTGAAGTTCGGAAAATTCGCCGACCATGCCGGTGACAAGATCCGCTTTCGAGAGGTAGGCCGCGCGTTCGACCAACTTTACGTCGTCCTTGTTGCCGAGGAGGTCGCAAATCTTTCGGGAGATTTTGACCATTTCCATGGTCTTGTCGTAGACGGAACCCAGCTTCTCCTGGTAGATGACGTTTTTCAGGTCCTCGACCCGCGCCGAAAGAGGGCGTTTCAGATCTTCCTTCCAAAAGAAAGCGGCGTCTTCCAACCGGGCGCGCAGAACCCTTTCGTTCCCTTCCCGAACCAGCTCCATATTGGGAACCAGATTGTTGCTGACGCCGACAAAGCAGGGCATCAATTTGCCGCTGTGGTCGTGGACGGCAAAATATTTCTGGTTGTCTTTCATCGAGGTCGTCAGGACTTCTTCGGGGATCTCGAGATACTTGCGGTCGAAAGAGCCGTAAAAAGGCACGGGGTACTCGACGAGATAAAGATTTTCCTGAACCAGGGAGGGATCGAGTTCGACGGCGCCGTCAAGTTCTTTTTCGATGCCGGCAATGGCGGCGCGCATTTTCTCTTCGCGCTTTTTCTGGTCGACAATGACCCAGTTGTCGTACATGACGGTCAGATAGTCGTCGCTTGACTCGACCTCCACGGAAGGCGCTCCCATGAAACGATGTCCGCAGGTGGTCCGGCCGCTTTTCATGCCGTTCAGCTCAAACTCGACGACATCTGCTCCGATCAGACAGAGAAACCAGCGGATCGGGCGGGCGAAGCGAACGGTCGAATCGTACCAGTACATGTTTTTGGGAAAAACGATGCGGGAGATAATGCGCTTCATCATGTCCGGAAGCAAGGCGTCCGCGGCGCCGCCCTTGTGATTGATGACGGCGAACGCATAATCCACGCCGTTGACGTTGCGGCTTTCGAGCTGTTCGACGGCAAGGCCTTTGCTTCTGGCAAAACCTTCAGCCGCACGAGTCGGCGTTCCCGTGCCGTCAAAGGCGGATTTCCATGTCGGCCCTTTGTGCTCTTCGGAAAGATCCGCCTGACGTTCCGCAACGGAACGAACCAGCAGCACGAGGCGACGGGGAGTGCCCATCACCTCGATACGCCCATGCCCGAGACGCTGCGCGGCGAACTCCTCCTCGGCGTATTGGGCAATGTCACGCAAGGCGCTCGGCATAAAACGGGACGGTATCTCCTCCGTTCCAATCTCCAGAATCAGATCTCTTTCCATCGGTCCGTCCCCCTTTAAAATTTTTTCATGAGCGGATAGCCCATATCTTTCCGTTGCTGGGCATAGGCTGAGCAGCACTTCGACGCAATCGCGCGGATACGCGAAACATACCCCGTGCGCTGCGTGACGCTGATCGCGCCGCGGGCATCGAGGAGATTGAAAATCTGCGAGCACTTCAGCACGCAGTCCCAGGCGGGCAGAACCAAAGCCTGCTCGGCAAGACGCGAGCTTTCCTTCTCGTACAGAGAGAATATCTCCGCAAGCATGGCGACGTCGGCGACCTCGAAGTTATATATGGAGTTCTCGACTTCCCCCTGATGATGAACATCTCCATAGGTCACCTTGTCATTCCACTTCAAATCGTAAACGTTGTCGACTTTCTGAACGAACATGGCGATACGTTCAAGGCCGTACGTTATTTCTGCGGGCACCGCTTCCATATCGACGCCGCCGACCTGCTGAAAATAGGTGAACTGAGTCACTTCCATGCCGTCGAGCCAAACTTCCCAACCGAGTCCCCAGGCGCCGACCGCCGCAGATTCCCAATCGTCCTCGACAAAACGGATATCATGCTCGCGAGGGTCGATCCCCAGCGCGGCAAGGCTGTTGATGTAAAGCGCCTGGATATCTTCCGGCGCCGGCTTCATGATCACCTGGAACTGGTAATAATGCTGCAAACGGTTGGGATTGTCGCCATAACGCCCGTCCGCCGGACGGCGAGACGGCTGCACATAAGCAACTTTCCAGGGCTCGGGACCAATGACCCGAAGCGACGTAGCCGGATGCATCGTACCGGCCCCGACTTCGATGTCGTAGGGCTGCTGAACGATGCATCCCTGATCCGCCCAATAGCGTTGCAATCTCAGCATGATATCCTGAAAATTCATTCCGCACGCGACCTCCAATTCAAACTATCGATTATCATCAAGGTTTCTCACAAAGAATTGCTGAACATTTCGAGCCTGTTCCAACAATTTCGATGCGCCGTTCTCCGGTACAAAACTTTTCGAAAGAGCGTAGGCCGCAAACTCATCGATATCGACCGGGCTCTGGCCGGGGGCGCAGTCCGTGCAGACAAAAGTTCCCTCCCGCCAGACGGCGCGCCCGCCCAAAGGCTTTCCGCATGAGCCGCAAGAGCGCAGATCCGGCGCGATCCCCCAGCTGAGGAGCCAGCGCCATAAAAAACGCGCATCGAGCAGTTCCGGAGCGACGCCTTCGCTCAACGCCTTCAACGCCCAATAGAAAAGAGCCAACAAATCGTCATAGGGATAACCGGGAATCAAGTGCCGTTCAAGCATCTTCGCCCAGCGAACGGCCTGGATCACGGCCCGCGGATGGCGTCGCAGCGCCCAGAAGTCCTCGGTGACTTCAATTTCCTTCAGATACGTCTTTCTTTTTGACTGATAAAGCTGATAGTGTCCCCAGACGAAAGGCTCCAGGGCGCCGCCGAAACGCATCGAACCTTTCGACGCCCCGGGGACGTACACCCAATTCGTGCCGCCGCTCTTTAAAAACAACAACGCGGCGATGTCGCCTTCCATGTAGTTTCCGCGCCGCAGCACGACGCCCGTCCGTTTGATGAGACGCTGGGACGTTTCCTCTGGAAGGTTTATTCGTATCCCAGTCTTTTCAATTCCTTGTCCGAGTCTCTCCATCCTTTGTTAACCTTAACCCAAAGTTCAAGATACGTTTTATGTCCCGTCATCTCTTCCAACGCTTTCCGGGCGGCCGTGCCAATGCTCTTGATCTTTTCCCCTTTTCTGCCGAGAATGATGGCCCGTTGGCCTTCCCGTTCCACATAGACCGTGGCGCGGATGAACAGGTCCCTGCGCTCCGGGTATTCATCGGGCGATTTGAACTCTTCGATCTCCACGGCGACACTGTGCGGCACTTCCTCGTCGGTGCACGCGATGACCTTTTCGCGAATCAGTTCTTGCGCGATGAAACGCTCTGTCCTGTCCGTAATCATATCGTCCGGATAGAGCGGCGCCGCGACTGGGAGCAGACTCTCAAGGGTTTTGACAAGAACTTCGTCGTTGGTGCCGTCTTTTGCCGATACCGGAACGATGTCGCGCAGCTTCATTTTCTTCGTAAAACGGTCGATGAGAGGAAGTATTTTGCTTCTGGATCCGGGAAGATCCACCTTATTGACCGCCAACACGACAGGGATGCCGGGATAATCGCGAAGGACTTTCAGGATGCGGTCGTTTTCGCTCTGCTCGGGACGATCGTCGATCGTCACGACATAAAGGACGACATTCGCATCCTCAAGCCCCGAGACCGCCCGTTCGACCAGGCGTTCGCCAAGTTTGTTCAGAGGCGCGTGAATGCCGGGCGTATCGACAAAAAGGATTTGACTTGCCGCTCCATTGTAAAGCCCCAGAATGTTGTCGCGAGTCGTCTGGGGTTTCGCGGAAACGATCGACAGTTTGTACTTGAGGATCCTGTTGAGAAGCGACGATTTGCCCACATTGGGCCGGCCGATGACGGCGACGACTCCTGCACGAAAATCTGTCTGCACTTTGATCTATTCTCCTGCTTCCGACGAGTTCCTGCGGATCATAACGTCATTAATCCGATGGCCATCCATGCTGGCGATCTCGAAAAGCCATCCGTCCGATGCGAGCGTATCCCCTTCGTGGGGGAAATTGCCGAACCGATCCAGTAAAAATCCTCCCAACGTGTCGACGTCATCGCAGACGAAATGACTGTTCAGAACGTCATTGAGCTCTTCAAGGGGAATACTGGCTTTCGCCCTGTAAGTACCATCGGAGAGGGGTGTCACCGTTTGTTCTTCTTTGTCGTATTCGTCTTGAATTTCGCCGACGATCTCCTCCAGAAGATCCTCGAGAGTGATCAGCCCTGCCGTGCCGCCGTACTCGTCGACGACGACTGCCATGTGCATACGGACGTTTTGCATGATTCTGAAGAGCTTGGGCACGTACATCGTTTCGGGCACGAACAGCGGCGTCCTCATGAACTTGGTGACGGGAGCGTTCTTCTGCCCTTTCATCAAAGCGGTAAGCAAATCCTTGACGAGAACGATCCCTTCGATGCGATCCGGCGTGTCCGTAAAAACAGGGACTCGGGAATCCCCCATCTTTTCAATAAACTGGAGCGCGTCGTCCACCGTCCGTTCCGATTCGATCATGTGCATCCGAGTGCGGGGAATCATGATCTCGGAGACGCGGATCTCGTCGAAGGAAATGACGCCGTCAATCATCTGGCGTTCGGATTCTTCGATTGCGCCGGAGGCTTCGCCTATCTTCACGACTTGCCCTATTTCTTCTTTAGTGACGAAGGAATCTTTCAGGGAAAGATCCCAACCTGTCATGTAACCGGCTATTCTCGCAAATTGCTCCATTCCCCAGATCAACGGCGTCACGAGCCAGCTGAAAAAACGCACAAGCGGGAGGGCCACGATAAGCAGGCGTTCGCCCTTTGCCATCGCCACGCACTTGGGAATCACTTCGCCGAAAATGATGATCAAAATGCTCATCACGACGACGGCGAAAGCGACGCCGTGTTCGTGAATCAATGACGTCGCCAGCGCTGTGGCGGTAACGCTCGCCGCCACGTTGACAAGATTGTTGCCGACGAGAATCGCCGAAATCGCCTGATACCGGTCTTCATTGACCCAATCTACGAAGCGTTCCAGAAAGGGATATTCCTCGGCCAGCAATTTCATTCTCGTGCTGCTGGCGGCTGTCAGCGCCATCTCGGACGCGCTGAAAAAAGCCGAAAGGAACAGCAGAATAACTATCGCCGTACATAATTGAGGCAAAGCGTCCAAAGATCATTCCCCCTGCGCTTTGGTGTGACGTTCCTTCTGAACTTCATGTGCGGAGCGCGTAAAGATGACTTCATTCACGCGATGTTCTCCTACGTCGGTGACTTTTATCGTCCAGTCATCATCGCGGTAAATATCGCCTTTCTCGGGAAATCCCATGAACTTATCGAGAACATACCCGCCGACGGAATCGACGTCATTGCAGTCGAAGTCGTATCCCACGACGGCCCCGAGATCCTCGAGCGACTCCGTGCATTTCACCCGGTACGAGTTCTCGTTCAACTGCACGATAGGGGCCGATTCTTCATCGTATTCGTCACGTATGTCACCGACGATCTCTTCAAGCAGGTCTTCAAGAGTGACGATTCCCGCCGTGCCGCCGTATTCATCCACGACCACCGCAAAATGAACGTGCTTGCCGCGCATCATGCCGAACAGGTCGGCGACTTTCATCGTTTCCGGGACGAAGAGCGCCCGCCGCATAAAAGCGCTGAGAGGGGTATCCATCTTGCCGGCTCGCAGATAGGGAATCATATCTTTGAGGTAAACGACGCCGACGATGTCATCCGGCGTCTCGCGAAAAACGGGAATCCTCGAGTGTTCCCAGTTTTGCATAAGGGAAGCGACGCCGGCAATGGTCTCATTCACCTCCAGCGCGTCCATGGACACGCGAGGGACCATGATCTCCGAGACTCTGGTCTCGTCGAAGGCGATAACGCCGTCGATCATTCTTCGTTCCGAAGCTTCGATAGCTCCGGATTCTTCGCCGTTTTTGACGAGCTGCTCTATTTCATCCCGTGTGACGACCGCGCTTTCCAGCGTCATGTCGACGTGAAACAGATCGCTGAAAAAGGCCACTATTTTCTCAAGAATCCAAATAAGAGGCCTAAAGACAACGGAAACCGCGCGCAAGCCGGGCAAGACGACATTGAAATTTCTTTCACCGAGGGCCATGCCGATGCATTTGGGCAGGAAATCGGCAAAAAGGACCATGAGGACCGTCATGATGACCGTAGCCCAGAAAACGCCTTTTTCACCCCAGACGTTCGTCGTCAGGACCGTCGCGAATGAACTGGCAGCGACGGAAAAGAGATTATGCGCTACCAAGATGGCGATGATGACTTTTTGTCTTTCGGCAAGTTCCCAATCGACCAGAGGAGCCATTTTGGGGTTGTCTTCGCCAAATGTCTGGGCCTTGGCAGCGCTCACCGAAGAAATCGCCGCCTCGCCCACGCTCAGATAGCCGCTCAACATCACGAGAAGCGCAATGGTCAAAATGAGGACGACAAAAGACGTCATTTTCTCTCGTGCGCCGCGTTACCGGCAACCGGGCCGGAAAGCCCCTTCAGAAAAAGGTCTCTGAAATGTTCCTGCACGCTCCACATTCTCTCTTGTTTCTCCGGCGTGTCATGATCCCACGCCAGAAGGTGCAAGATGCCGTGAAAAACAACGAGCGCCAGTTCCGATTCTTCCGATACGCGACGTTCCACGGCATTCTTTCTGATGACCGCAGGACACACCACAATATCGCCGAGGAGGAGAGGCGGCAGCTGAGCGTCGGGGACAAATCTGCCTTCTTTTTCAAAAAGGGGAAAACTCAACACATCCGTTGGGGCGTGGGTCTGGCGGTATTCACTGTTCACTTCGGCCATCCGCGTCTCATCTAGGAACTGCAGGGAGATCTGCACTCCCCCATGCGCGCGCCATACCGGCCAATGTACGTCATACAAGTCTGCCGCCAGCCTTTCGAAAGTGGCAATATTCGTTTTTGCCAACGTCAGCAAGGGATCCTGTTCGATGTCACTGGCGATGAGAATGCGGGCTTCAGGATTCTTCCGCCGCCGCTGTTTTAGCTTGAACCGCGACAATGTTCGGGGAGCCATGCGCATCGTGAGTCTCCTTTCCTTGCTCTTTGGGCAACGATTTCAGCGGTTTGATGTCGCGCGTATGATACATTGAGCGCAACGTACTGACCAGCGCCGCTTTGATATCCGAGAGGTCTTTCAGAGTAAAGGGGACTTCGTCCAGCTGACCGGTGCTTATCTTGGACTGCACCACGTTGTCGACAAGACGAGTGAGATCGAGAATACCCTTGATATTGGCGCTCTCCGCCCGAGCCGCGGCTTCCGTCGAATCGGCGATCATCAGAACTCCGGTTTCCTTGCTTCGCGGCCTCGGACCGGGATAGCAGAATTGACTCTCGTCCGCTTTCAGCCCCGCCTGGAGCGCTTTCCGATAAAAATACGTCAGGCAGGTAGTGCCATGATGTTCCGCGATAAACGCTTTTATCTGCGACGGCAGACGATATTCGTCGGCAAGTTCCAACCCGTCTTTGACATGCGATAGGATCACAAGCGCGGACAAAGCGGGCGACATTTCATCATGGGCGTTTATTCCCGAAATTTGGTTCTCGATAAACGATTGCGGCCGTTTCAGCTTTCCAATGTCATGAAAACATGCTCCCGCCCGAAGCAGCATCGGATTCAGACCGATTTTCTCGGCCGCCGCCTCGGCCAGATTCCCCACCATTTGGCTGTGATGGTAAGTGCCGGGAGCCTCGACCTGCATTCTCTTCAGTAGCGGATGGGAAGGCTGCGTCAGCTCTACGAGCTGCAAAGGAGAAACGATATCGAAGAGTATCTCCAGCAGCGGCAGCAAGACGATCACCATAAAGCTCAACAGCAAGCATGCCGTAAACATAACAGCCGCCTGACGAAGGCTCATCAGATTGGTCAGCCCCCACTGGAGCACCGAGGCAACCCCAAGCATCGCGATGCCGAGAACGAACACATGGATCCAGACGGCGGAGCGCGAATAATTTCTTTTGAAAAGAGAGATCCCCAAGATGGCTCCGGCGCATCCCGAAATTGCATTAATGGCAAACGCGGTGACATCGTATCCCGAAGTGATGATCGAGGCGCTCAACGTCACGACGACAGCGCAATTCAGCGCGCCGATGTCAGGAAGCGTAAGGTAGATCATGGCAATCACGGGAAAAACGCCGACGCCGTTGACGCCCCAATAGATCACGCCGATCTGAAAAAGCCAACCCAACAACAAGAGAAAGAACGAATAAGTCCAGTCTCCATGATATGTCGTGCTTATGAAAACGTGCGTCATGGTCTTGCGGATCCACAGAACGCTTATGCAGGCCACGATGACGGCGAAAACAAGGGATGTCATCGGGAAGCGCCCCTCGGGATACCCTTGGAGTTTCAAGAGCCTCGCAAGCTGCGGCGTCACGATTTCCCCTTTGTTGACGATGCGGTCGCCGGCATAAAATATGTGTTTGGTCTGCTCGATATCGGAGGCCGCCAGTGATTTTATGCGCTCCGTCAGGTCAGGATCGACTTTTTGATCGCCTTCGGACAGGCCGACGAGAATCTGATAAATGATGTTTGCGGAAGAGGGGTTCGTCTCCACCAGGCCGATACGCTGCCACATGAACTCATCTTTTTCGTCCGCAGACAAATTCATGTTGCGCTGAAGGTCGTCATGGATCGAACGGACGGTAGCGACAATTTGCTCCCTTGTGTCCAGAGACGCAGCATCCAAGAGCTCACGGAGTTCCTTGGGCAAAATTTTGTCGTCGAGCGGCCGGTTCAAGAGGATTTCGCATTCATCGTCAAAACCGACTTCGCTTTTCATATGTCCTTTGACGACGACCCCGACGATTCCGTCGGCAACTTCCGCGCGCAATTTTTCCGTCGCTTCGGTGTCGTCGTAGTTCATGTCGCGGACGGCGTAATACGTCCGCTGAGCGGTCGCGCCGGAAATAAAGTAAGAGTCGGAATCAACCGTGTACCATCGCACCTGTACGACGACCATAGCCACAAAAGCTGCAATCGCGTAAGGCAGAAGCTTCGCAATGTACTTGAAGGAATTCTGGAAGAGTTTCCTCCATTGAGTCCGATCCAGCTGGTCACTATTCATCGTCTGTTTCCTCGCAGTTATTTCTTTTGTGATGCCTCATACTGATCATAGGCAGCAACAATTTTTTGGACAATCTCGTGCCGCACCACGTCTTCATTTTGCAGGTGAATAAAAGAAATCCCTTCGATGCCCTTGAGGATACCCTGGACGAGTCTCAGTCCCGACTGCTTGCCGTTGGGGAGGTCAACCTGAGTGAGATCGCCGGTAATGACCGCTTTGGAACCAAAACCGATGCGAGTCAGAAACATCTTCATTTGTTCAGGCGTTGTATTTTGAGCCTCGTCGAGGATGACAAAGCTGTCGTTGAGAGTCCGCCCCCGCATGTAAGCAAGAGGGGCGATTTCAATGATCCCTTTGTCAGCATAACGGGCAAATTTTTCGGGGGAGAGAAGTTCAAAAAAAGCGTCGTATAACGGACGGAGGTAAGGTTCCACCTTTTCGCGAAGATCGCCGGGCAAAAAGCCCAGACTTTCGCCGGCTTCGACTGCCGGCCGCACGAGGATGACGCGGCTCACGCTTCCGTTTTTAAGCTGATTTACGGCCTGGCAGACCGCAAGATACGTTTTTCCCGTTCCTGCCGGGCCAATGCCGAAAATCACCGTGTTTCTCTCCATCGCCTTTACATATTCAAGCTGCCGGACGGTACGCGGCCTGACAGGCTTGCCCCGGTAAGTGATGCACAGCAGTTCCGAATAGAGCGAAGCGACGTCGACGTGGCCGTTCTTGCGGAGAGTCTCGAGCACATAACGAAAATCCTGCGGGCGAAACTGATGGCCATCTTGCGCCGCATCGCGTATCTGCAACAAAAGGGCGTGGGCCTGACGTACGTCTTTTTCTTCATCCCCGGCGACGGTGATCAATTCTCCCCGCCTGAGGACGCGGACATTCTGCTTTGACTCGAGAAATTCGAGGTTTTCATCGCCCTGTCCGCAGATTCTCATCAACAGCGCGGGGTCAGGACATTCCAGCTGCATTGTATAGACTCCGTCTATGGTAATACCTCCCCCACTTCCACGTGAAAGTTTCATACGACAAACACAGTATGGAGGGACGGAAAAGCCGCCCCTCCTTTTTTATAGAGCCTTTCCGATTTCCGAATACAAATACCGCGAGCTCCTCGGCTCTTACACGGGATACGCGGAACCATCCACACACTCGTTCAGGCCGATATCGGTCATCGTTTCGCGGGCGTACTTCTTCACCAGGAAGTCCTTGGCAACCGCCGGGAAAAGCACATAGGACAGCACGTCCTCGGGCTGAGTGATCCACGATTCAATTTCTTTTTGGGCTTTTTCCAGCTCCGGCTCGATAAGATCGGCAGGACGGCAGGTAATCGGCTTATCCCCGCCAAGAACTTTTTTCTGAATTTCCGGGTCCATCGGCGCGGGCGTCTGACCATACATTCCCTTGAAGATATTATACACTTCCTTGGGAATGATTTTCCACCGTTCTCCGGAAAGCACGTTAAGCGTCGCCTGCGTGCCGACAATCTGGCTGCTCGGCGTCACCAGAGGCGGATACCCCATGGCCGCGCGGACATAAGGGACTTCCTCCAGGACTTTGGGCAGTTTATCCTGCTGCCCGGCTTCTTTCAGCTGATTCACGAGATTCGAATACATGCCACCGGGAATCTGCGCGAGCAGAATATCCGTATTCGCGCCCTGGACCTTCACGAAAATCTTGTCGTACTTGGCGCGTATCTTCTTGAAATGATTGGAAATCGGCGTCATCCGGCGGATATCGAGCCCCGTGTCCCACTGGCTGCCGGCAAGGGCGGCCACAAAGGTCTCGGTGCACGGCTGGCTGGTCCCCATCGAGAAGGGAGACAGGGCACAGTCGATGACGTCGGCGCCGGCTTCGATCGCGGCGTAATAAGCCAACCCTGCGAGCCCGCACGTATAATGCGAATGCACCTGGATCGGCAGCGCCGTCGCCTGCTTGATGCCATGAACCAGTTCCTTGGCAGCCGTTGGCGTCAACAAGCCGGCCATGTCCTTGATGCAAATCGAATCGGCGCCAAGATCTTTCATCTGCGAAGCCAATTTCACAAAGGCCTCTACCGTATGCACCGGAGAAGTCGTATAGGCAATGCAGAGCTGAAGATGCGCTCCTTCCTTCTTTGTCTGGGCAGCCGTCACTTCGACGTTGCGGAGGTCGTTCAGCGCGTCGAAAATCCTGATGATGTCAATGCCGTTGCTAACGGCCCGTTTCACGAACTCTTTGGCGGTATCGTCAGCGTAATGACGATATCCCACGAGATTCTGCCCTCTCAAAAGCATTTGCAGCTTGGTCTTCTTAAAATATTTCTTCAGGGTGCGCAGTCTTTCCCAGGGATCTTCGTCGAGGAAACGCATGCAAGCGTCAAAGGTCGCTCCCCCCCAAACTTCTACGGAGCGATAGCCGATCTCGTCCATCTGATCCAGTACCGGGAGCATGTCATCGAGGGACATGCGCGTGGCCATCAGCGACTGATGAGCGTCGCGGAGCACTGTTTCAGTGATCTCCACCCTGCGCGTTTCGAAAATTTCACGGGGGCTTTCCTGCGCGGCAGGCTCTTCAGTCGGCGGCATTTTCTCTCGGACGTCCGCTTTTTCGTCCTCAACGGCGGCTGAAGAACGTGCTTTCTTTGAAACCATGTAAATTCCCTCCTACAGATATATTTCAATTTTTGTTTTCGTTCGAGAATAATTGCCAATGCGATTACTATATCACAAGGACGCTTTCTTCGCTTGATTCCATAAATATATTAAATCGTTCAATGAAAGGTCATTCCATTTTTTGCCGTCCTGCTCAATTTGCGTTTCAATATAACGGAACCGACGCTCAAATTTTGCGTTTGTCCGCGACAGAGCCAAGTCCGGATCAATGCCGCAGCGCCGTGAAAGGTTCACGACCGCGAACAGGAGATCGCCGATTTCTCCGGTAAGCTCCTGCTTTTTATCCGCGTCGAGAACTTCGCAGACTTCGACGAGCTCTTCCTTGATCTTCTCCACAACCGGCGTCTGTTCTCCTTGAGGCCAATCGAATCCTACGCCGGCGGCTTTCTCTTGAATCCTGCAAGCCTTCGTCAAAGCGGGCAGACGGCGCGGCACTCCCGTCAAAACGGAAACGTCCCGTGTCTGGGCCGCCTGGCGCTCCTGACGTTTTATTTCCTCCCAGCTGGTCGGAGCGCCCTCGTGCGCCTCGGCTGGCGGCGGGCCAAAAATGTGGGGATGACGGCGGATGAGCTTCTCGGTGATGACCCTCGGGATGTCGTCGATGGAAAAATCGCCTTTTTCTTCTGCGATGGTGCCGATAAAAATCACCTGAAGCAGCAAATCCCCGCATTCTTCAAGAACGTGTTTCATGTTCCTCTCGGTCTCGCGGCGTTCAATAGCGTCTACCAACTCGTAGGCTTCTTCGATAATATGCGGACGGAGAGACTCGTAATCCTGTTTGCGATCCCAGGGACAGCCGTCTGGAGAGCGCAGTTTTTTCATGGTCTCTATGAGTTCGGAGAAACGACCGGGCTCCTTGTCCATTTTCCTTGCCTCCTCAAACAGGAAATGTCACGGCCGGGGAACGGCCTTTTTCATCAATTCCCCGGCGGCGGCATGCAGTCCGTTGACGCCGCCAGCGCCGAGGCGCGCGCCGTTTTTCACGATCCAGCGCGGAGGCGAAAAAATATCCTCTCCCAAAGGTCCCTCAAGAGCGACAAACGCCTCCGAGACCCGAAGCCTCTCTATCCCGAGAGCCCCGCCTTCGCCGCGGACCAGAGCCGCGTCAAGCAGCCCCTGAACTTGCTCGGGCAAAGGACCGTAGCGATCAAGAAGTTCCGCCTGCATTTCCTCGTATTCCTGAGCGCTCAAGGGCGATAACAAGCGTCTGTACAACCCGATGCGCAGATCCGTCTGCGGTACATAATCCACAGGAATCACCAGCGGCATGGCCAAATCGACCAGCGCGGGCTTTATTTCGATCCCTCGCAACTGGTCGACGCGTTCCTTCAATTTTTTCAGATAAAGAGTGTAACCAATGCGTTCCTTGAAGCCATGCTGTTCCGTTCCGAGAATCTCGCCCGCCCCGCGGATCTCGAGATCGCGCTGCGCCAGTTGATAGCCGCCATTCTGCGAGCCGACGGCGCCCAAAGCCTCGAGGCGTTCGCGGGTCTGGCCGCCGCTTTCTTCGGATTCATAAAAAAACAGAGCGTAAGCATTCTCGCTGCGCCGCCCGATGCGGCCGCGTATCTGATGCATCTGCGCCAGGCCAAGGCGCCTGACGTCGTCGACGATCAGCGTGTTGGCCCGCGGCACGTCGAGCCCGCTTTCGATGATCGTCGTGCACACCAGGATTTCAATTTTGCCGTCATAGAATTCGTTCATCGTCTTCTCAAGCTCGCGCTCTCCCATTTGCCCGTGAGCGACGGCCGTGCGGTGTCCGGGGAAACGGTTGGCAAGACGCGCCGCGATCTGTTCTATGTCGTCGATGCGATTATGCAGATAGTATACCTGTCCGCCTCGCATGAGCTCGCGGAGAACCGCGTCATGCGCCAGACTGGGATCCCATCGGGAGGTCACGGTAAAGACTTCGCCGCGCCCTCGCGGCGAAGTGGCGATCACGGAAATGTCCCGGATGCCGCGCATCGCCATGGAGAGGCTTCTGGGAATCGGCGTCGCCGAAAGAGAAAGCACGTCCAGCCCGGGGTGCGCCACTTTCAGCCGCTCTTTATGTTTGACGCCAAAACGGTGTTCTTCGTCGATTATCAGCAGTCCCAAGTCTTTGAATCGAATGTCGTCCTGAAAAAGGCGATGGGTGCCGATCAGGATATCGACACGGCCGTTTGCCGTTTCGTCGAGAATTTCCTTCTGCTTTTTCTTGGGGATCATCCGCGAAAGCAGCTCGACACGAATCGGAAGTTCGCCGACTCTGGCGACGCAGGTGCGATAATGCTGGAGGGCCAAAACCGTTGTCGGCGCAATAATCGCCGCTTGCGCGCCATTTTCGACAGTCTTGACCGCCGCGCGCAGCACAACCTCTGTTTTGCCGTAACCGACGTCTCCGACAATGAGACGATCCATGGGCCAGCGGCGTTCCATGTCGTGCTTGACGTCGCGGATCGCCCGAAGCTGATCGACGGTTTCTTTGTAGGGAAAGCTTTCCTCAAAGCGTTTCAGCAGGTCGCCGTCGCGTCCAAAAGCGCGCCCGTCGGCCAGTTCGCGCTGGGCGTAGAGATTCAGGAGCCCCTGCGCTTCCGCTTCGATTTGCGCTTCCGCCTTTTTCCATGCCGAACGCCAGCGCTTCGACTTGAGGCTGTCGAGCTCGGGAACGCCGTTACCGTTCCACGGGGTGAGGCGGAAAAGTTCAGCGGTGGGGATAATCAGTCTTTCGTTGTCGGCGAACCGCAGAACGATGGTTTCGTAATCCTGCCCGCCAAAATTTTCGACCGATGTCCCCTCAAGCTGGCAGACGCCATATTTTTCGTGGATGACCCACTGGTCCTTCTTCAAGCTCGCCTCGAGGTCCAGAGGCATGCCGCGATTGATCTCTTCCTCGGCAACTTCGTTGATGCCGAAAAGCTCCGCGTCGGAAATCCAGATCTCGTTCCGGTCCTTCACCACGACGCCGCCGCTTAAACTGCTGCCCCGCTGAAAAGAAACCTGCTCAGGAAATGAACTTCCGGTCAGGTTGCGGCTGGCGATATGGATCTTGAATCCTGCGCGCAGATGGCTGTCGACATACGCGCGGGCCGCTCTCAGATCGCCCCGAAAATAAGGAACGGCGCCGAAATCAAGGGTGTCCTGGTGGACGCCCTCCCCGGGAGCCGATACTCTTAAGCGCGGCAAACGCCCCGTGTCCAGCAGAAACCTTTCGAACGCGTCGGGCGCAAGCCGCTGTTTTTCTTCGACAAGCGCGTTATAAAGCTCGCAAAAAGCCGCAAAGCTGTCCTCGAGTCGGCGAGGTTGGACCAGCAGCGTTCCATAATTGCCCCAGCTCCTTTCGCGCTGTTCGTCTTCGCTGTGATTGACGCTGCGCACAATGAAATGCGGCAGATTTTGAAAACTCCTCTGCGAACGGGGCTGAAAAAAACGGATCGATTCCACGTCCTCGTCAAAAAACTCGACGCGCAGAGGCGCCTTTTCAGAGGGATCGAAAAAATCGACGAGAGCGCCGCGAACCGCAAATTCGCCGGGCTGCCACACCAACTCCGCGCGCCGATAGCCGTTTTCGGCAAGCCAGGACGTGAGCGTGTCTCGTCCCAAGCGTTTGCCGGCCGCCAAAGTCAATCCCGTTTTGCCGAAGCGAAACGGCGTGACCAACGCTCCCGGGGTGGCCACCAACATCCCGCTCTTTGCATTGAGCCATCCTGAAAGCGTATGGCCGCGCCGCAGAAAAGAATCCCCGCTCCGCAGCTTCTCGCTGTCCAAAGGGGGCTCTTCGAGCAGGCGGCTTTCTCCGACCTCCAGCACTTTCAAATCAGAATCCAGAGCCAGCGCCTCCTGCCGCGTCGGCACAAGGACAAGAATCTTTTCACATCCGCGCAAAGCGCACGCCAGCCCGGCGCCTTCCAGAGGAATGCCGACCGACGCGCCGCGCGCCCAGAGCCGAGAATCGACGTCACTTAAGCGAGAAGTCAGAGTTCTTCACCTCCCGTTCGCTTATGGCGATCATAAACAAAAAACGGCGAAAGCGTCATGCTTCGCCGTTTACAGAACGTACATCACAACTGTTCACGCGGTTCATAAGTTTTTCTGCGTTGGACGAACACCACTCCAGACAAAAAGCTGAAGCTTTTTCAATTGACCTGTCAACGACGCGGCGATCGTCAGCGGAAAAATGTCCGGTCACCCAGGCGGCCATATCGTAGTGCGGCGGGCAGGGATCGACGCCGACACGCAGACGCGGAAAATCCGCGCTGCCAAGATGGGCGATGACGGATTTCAACCCGTTATGCCCCCCGGCGGAGCCTTTCGAACGGATCCTCATACGCCCCAACGGCAGGTTGATATCGTCCACGACCACGAGGATATCCCTCGGCTCGATCTTGTAGAAACGGGCGATTTCCCCCACGGCTATGCCGCTGTTGTTCATGTACGTATAAGGCTTGAGAAACACGACCCGTTCGCCGCCGATATTCAACGGCCCCCAACAGGCGCCGCCGAATTTTGTCGACGGCTCGCCGGCCTGCAGACGATTCGCAAGACAGTCGATCACTTCCCAGCCGACGTTATGCCGCGTTAAAGCGTAATCCGTACCGGGATTGCCAAGACCTGCAATGAGACGCAAGTGCTTATTCGTTCGCGCAGTAAAAGTCGATGTGCAACAGCCGGTCCGTGGCGTAATTCTTCGTGGCGGACTTGATCACGCAGTTTTTCACTTCCCCGTTGGGAAGTTTCGCGGCGAAGACGGTCTTCTTCACATCGTCCGACATCAGGTAGGGCAGCATCGTTTTTGTCTCCACCTTAACGGAGTACGTCTGCTCGAGGGCCGGTCCATAGACGACGGCGGGAAGAAAGCCTTCCTTGCGCAAACGCCCACAGTACGCCGAACCCGAACCCTCGCGATTCTCAAGAACAATCTGAACTGCTTCCGACATAATACAAAGAGCCTCCTCAAAAAAATTATTTACAATGGCGGGTCCGAAATCACTCAAAAAGATCGCTCACGGACCCATCAGTGTGAATCCTTCGAATAGCCTCGGCAAAAACCGGGGCCATGGACACTTGCACTATTTTATCCAATTTTCTTTCCGCTGGCAATGGGATCGTGTCGGTCACAACGACTTTTGTGACGGCCTCGTCGCTTAAGCGGTCGATGGCGGGGCCGGAGAGCAGGCCATGGGTCGCCGAGCAGTAGACCTCCTTGGCGCCCAGGCTTTCCAACGCTTTGGCCGCGTTGACGATCGTGCCGGCCGTATCGATCATATCGTCGATGATAATGCACGTTTTATCGGCCACGTCGGTGCCGATGATTTCCATGACCTCGCAAATATTGGCCATGTCGTGACGGCGGCGCTTATCGACGATGGAAATCTCCGCTCTGAGGAGGGTCGCAAGTTTCCGGGCGCGGACGACCCCGCCGGCGTCGGGCGACACGACGACGAATTGACTGGTGTCTTGATCGCCGATCACATGCTCTTTGAACCAGCCGGCCAGAAGCGGCACGCCCAAGAGGTGATCCACGGGAATGTCAAAAAAACCCTGGATCTGTCGCGCGTGCAGGTCTGCCGTAACGACGCGGTCCGTGCCGGCATGCTCAATCATATTCGCGACCAGTTTGGCCGAGATCGGCTCTCGCCCCTTGGCCTGGCGATCCTGACGGGCATAACCGAAATAGGGCATGACAAGGTTGATTCTTCCCGCGGAGGCTCTCTTCAGCGCGTCGACCATGATCAGCAGTTCCATCAAGTTGTCGTTGACGGGCTTGCACGTCGGCTGGATCACATACACGTCTGCGCCGCGGACGCTCTCTTCGATGCGGAAGCCCACCTCTCCGTCGGCGAAGTTGTAATGGGTAACGTTCGCCAGCCTGATCCCCAGTTCCTGGCTCACTTTCTCCGCGAACTCGGGATGGGCGGTACCGGAAATAACCATGATCTGCCTCTCGCTCGACATCATCTTTCAAGCCTCCATATTTTTTTCGTGCTCAACCTTTTTTCTTTGTGCCCATCCCTCGCGCACGACCTGACGGTTTCTCGCCACGGCGAGCGCGCCCGCGGGGACGTCCCGAGTGATGACCGACCCTGCGCCGACCACGGCGCCGTCGCCGATGTTCACAGGGGCGACGAACATCGTGTCGCTGCCGATGAAACAGCGGGCCCCGATCCGCGTTTTGTTTTTATTGACGCCGTCGTAGTTGCATGTGACGGATGCCGCTCCGATATTTGTTTCCGCGCCGATCACGGCGTCCCCCATATAGCTCAGGTGAGGAACTTTCGTCCCTTCGCCGATCTCGCTGTTTTTGATCTCGACGAATTTTCCGGCAAAAGAATCCCTCAGAAGATGCGTGCCGTCCCGCAAGAAACAGAAGGGCCCCATTTTCACGTTTTCTTCCGCGACGATATCCTCGGCGACCACATAGCCGAGACACTGCACGTTGTCCTTCAATACGCAACGACGGAGGATCGTTCCCGAACCGAGGCGGCAGCCCGCGCCGATCTCGCTGCATCCCCAGATCTGGACGTTCGGGGAAAGGAACGCTTCACCGTGGAACACAACCCGCGGCGAGACCCATACCGTGCCCGGGTCAACGCATTTTACCCCTTTGAGCATCCACTCCGCGAGCAGGCGGTCCCGCATTTTCAGCGAAAGCGCGGCGAGCTCGAGCGGATTGTTCACGCCGGCAAGATTGTCGGCGCCGAGTTTCACCGGAACGACGTTCAGGCCGCGACGGCAGGCCCAGGAAACGAGATCGACAATGTAATATTCTCTTTGGCTGTTGCTTTGCGTCAAGCCGGAAAGCCCCTCGAGAAGCATGGGAACATCGAACAGGTAGACGCCGGCGTTTATTTCGGATATGCGCAGCTGCTCAGGCGACGCGTCCTTTGCCTCCACGATGCGGACGCCGCCTCCGCTCCTGACGACGCGGCCGTAGGAAGCCGGTTCGGCCAGGTCGCAGGTCATAAACGCCGCGTCCGCCGCGGCCGCCTGGTCAAGAAAAGCGCCGATCTCTTGTTCGGTGATCATCGGCATGTCACCGTTCACGACCAAAACGCGGTCACGCTCTCTGATCCAATCGGCAGCGCTCATGACCGCATGTCCGGTGCCAAGCTGCTCTTTTTGCCAGATCACTTTGGCGTCGGGGGCATTCTGCGCGAGCCAGGCCCCGACATGTTCCCCTCCGTGTCCGACCACAACGGCGATGTCGTCGATGCCGGCGGCTCGCAGCGCTCGTAAAACGTAGTAAAGCATCGGCTCTTCGAGGAGAGGTTGCATCACCTTGGGAACCGCGCTCTGCATTCTCGTTCCCTTGCCGGCAGCCAATATCAACGCGCTGCATTTCTCCGGCCGCGTCATTTTATCATCCTTTCAGAAAATCGTCGGATGGTGCGCCCGACAACTTTCTCGTTTCATATTTTCATGGTAAGATTTGGAAAAGAGCAAAAGAACGAGTCTATACTATCATGGTCTCGAAGCCTGTCAAGGCAAAGAATGTAGAAAATCATGGAGGCATCTGCGCATGAATATTTCAGCGGCCAAATCATATGCGATGATCGTTCTCTTCGTCATGCTGATCGTTTTTTCGATTCTCGGTTTCACGGCCATGAAACCGCAAAGTACGCAGAAAAACATCGACGCGTTTTGGATTTCAGTGATCGCGTTTCTGTTGTTGCTTGCCGCCTACATTTTCTTTTTCGTCTCTCCGCTGCTCTCGATCGCGCCTCTTTTCCCGGTTTACATCTTCACAAAATTGTTCTTGGCGACGCGAAAGCCCTCCAAGAAATGACGATTCTCCCGTTTCGCGCGCGTCACGCGGAACGGGAGAATCGTTTTAATGCTGATTCTTGACAGGAAACGACAACGGGCGACTTCGATCAATCCGGCGCGTCCTATTTTTTCAGGAAACGGTCCATCCAGCCGGTGATCTCGCGCAGACGGGCCAGACGGCTGCGGGGCTTGCCCGATCGGCTCAACTCGTGATTCTCGCCGAGGAAATAACACAGCCGCGTCTCCACGCCGAGGACCTGCAAGGCCGTGTAAAACTGGAACGCCTGCTCGTCCGGACAGCGGCGATCCTCCGCGGAATGGATGAACAGCGTCGGCGTCTTCACGTTCCCCACGTACTTGAGCGGCGAGGCGTTCCACGCGCCCTCCGGATCGGTCAGCGGGCCGCTGCCGCCCTGCTGGTCGGTGCCGAAATACCAGCCGATGTCGCTGACGCCGTCGAAGGAGATCCAGTTGCAGATGCCGCGCTGCGAGGCCGCGCACTTGAAGCGGCCGCTGTGCGAGATCATCCAGTTGGTCATGTAACCGCCGTACGATCCGCCGGTCACTCCCAGGCGCTCCGCGTCGATAAAGTCGAAATGCGCGACCGCCCAGTCGAGCATGGCGTTGAAGTCCTGATAGTCCTTGACGCCGTAGAAGCCGCGGATGTCCGCGAACTCGTTGCCGCGCCCGTCGCCGCCGCGCGGATTGCAGAAGATCACCGCGTAGCCGAGCGCCGCCCAGCACTGGGCCTCGTGGAGATACAGCGCGCCGTACGTCGCCTTGGGGCCGCCGTGGATGTCGAAGATCGTCGGATATTTTTTGCCCGGTTCGGCGCCCACCGGTTTCATGTACCAGCAGTCGATCGTCAGCCCCTCGCCGTTGTCCACCGTATAGTGTTCGGGCTGCGAAAGCTCGAACTGCGCCATGAAAGAATCGTTGTGATGCGTCAGTTGCGCTTCTTCGCCCGCTCCGGCGGCGTACAGTTCCTGCAGCTGCAGGCCGCGGAATCCTACGACGACCACTCGCCCGCCGCGCGCGTCGAAACAATCGGCCGAAAGCAGACCCGGCGTCAGGCTGCGGTCGTGTCCGTTCAGGTCGTTGAAGTGGATCTGACTGCTCGTCCCCTGCGTGGAAATGTAATACAGGCCGTCGCCGTCGATCAGGCCGTACTGCGTTTCCACGCCGTAACGGCAGTCGCCGACCATGCTGTTGTGGAAGCTGGTGTCGAGATCCGGCGTCAGACAGGTCAGTTTTTTGTCCTTCAGCTCGAAGACCAGGGCGTTCTCGTTCATGCCGTAGCGTTTCATGTCGCTGGCGACGACGATGACGCGCCCGCCGCTCCAGCCCGCCGTCTTGAAACTGTACTCGAGCCCTTCGCTGAGGCAGTCCATCGCGCCGCTTTCGAGGTCGAGCCGCCAGACGTGACTGCACAGCGGTTTGACCTTCTCGTACTCTTCGGCCACCAGCAGCGCCGCGCCGCCGCCGGGCGACAGCGTGCAGTCGAGCACGTCCATGCGGTCGGGCGTCAGGCGCCTGAGCTCGCCGGACTGAGGATTCCACAGCGCCAGCGCGGTGCGGCGCTGGCCGGTAAAGTTCTTGCCGTTCTGCCAGAACGGGATCTGCGTGTAAACCTTGTACTGCGCGTTCTCGGGATTCGGTTCTTCCGGCGTGTAAACGGCGCTGAGCAGAATTTTGCCGTCCGGCAGCGGCCACAGGTCGTTCACGGGCAGCGGCACGACGCCCAGGCGGCGGGCTTCGCCGCCGCCGAGTTCCAGCCGGTAGAGCGCCGTCGCGTCCTTCTCCAGCGAGGCGTCGCGCTTCGACGTGAAAACCAGCGCTTTGCCGTCCGGCGTCCAGCGCGCAGTTTTGTCGGCGTTGGCGAAGGTGACCTGACGGCTGCGCCCCGCGCCGCAGTCGTACAGCCACAGGTTGGTGTCGTAGCCGTCCTTTTCGAGGTCGGCCTGGGCGACCTGATAGACCGCCAGCGAGCCGTCCGGCGAAAGCCGCGGGCACGAAAGGAACTTGAAATGAAGCAGATCGTCGAACTGTACCGTTTTCTTTTCCGTCATCGAAAGGCCTCCACTCAAAAAAATCGTTTCAAAAAACAAAGCGCCGCCGAGTCTCTTTCGAGCCTTCGACGGCGCTTTTCTTAAAAATGGAACTCAAAAGAGTTTTTCCATCGAATCATAGCACAGTTTTACAGATTCGACAGAAAAAGCTCATTGTGTTCTTTTATTTGCAGGGGGAATAGCCGCAGCTGAAACAATACGCGCAGCCGGCCACCATTTCCATCGGCGCGCCGCATTCGGGACAGATCAGCTCGCTGCGCGGCTCGCCCGCGCCTTTCGCCGCCGCGCCGCTCCGTTGTTCGATCAGTTTCTGCAGCAGCAGCGCCACGGCGTCGGGGATCGAGCGCACCATTTCATCGTCGTCGCAGTCGAACATCCAGTATTCCTTGCCGGATATGCCGCGCAGCGTGCCGATAAAATCCTCCAAATGGCAGCCCGAGCGCAGGCCGATGGAGATCACTCGCGAGATCGCTTCGGTCATGGCTTTCAGCTCCGAGCCGCTCTTGCCCAGCGAGGCGAACACTTCGAACGGCTCGTTGCCGTCGTAGTTCAGCGTCACCCAGAGACTGCCCCAGGGCGTGCGGTCCTTGATCGTCTTGCCGAAGACGATCGGCGTGGAGCGCTGCTTCACCTTGCTGCTGTAAGGAACGTGTTCGTGCTCCTCGGCGGCGCGTTCCAGCCCCGCCGGCTGTGACGACTCCTCGGCGCTCGGTTTTTCCTCAGCTTCGGCCCGCGTCACCGTGGCCGGCGCTTCGCTCTTGGATTCGCTTTCCTTCTTCGTCTCGATGGGCTGGTTGTCGCGCGAGCCGTCGCGGTAGATCGTGATACCCTTGCAGCCCATGTCGTAGCAAGTCTCGTACACCTTGCGCACGTCGTCCACGGTGGCCGACGAAGACAGGTTGACGGTCTTGCTGATGCCGCTGTCCACGTAGCGCGCGAAGATGCCTGTCACGTCCACGTGCTGCTCCGGTGAAATGTCGTACGCCGTCACGTAGCGCGGATCGGAAATGACGCCCGAACCGCGCAGCTCGTCCGCTTCCTTTTGCGTGATCAGCGGGTGGAAGTACTCGCGCACTTCCCAGCCGTCGCCGTCGGACTTCATCACCTTGCGGCTCCAGCGCCAGGCAAAGTTCGGCTCAATGCCCGCCGAGCTGTCGAAGATCATCGAGATCGAGCCGGTCGGCGCGATGGAAAGGCGTCGGCTGTTGCGCAGCTTTCCTTCCAGCAGCGCCGTCATCAGACGCTTCAGCTCGGGCAGCGCCTCGTCGCCGAGCACGTCCGGCAAAATTTCCAGCGTGTTCAGCAGCGTGTAGGGCACTTGACCGTGCGTCCGCATCCGGGCGATGAACTCGCGATAGGAATTCAAATCCATTTCGTCGATCCATTGGCGCGCGAAGAGCTCGCCGCCGTGGGCGCGGTGCTCTTCTTCGAACAGTCTCGCCACGGCGAAACTCTCGGAAAAAGGTTCTTTGCCCATGTGCGCGACCGCATCGACCGTCGCCATCAGCGCCGCGCCGGCCATGTGCGCGCCCAGCGAATCGCAGAAACTCTTGAACGATTCGGAGCCGTAGACGTCGCCGCTCAGAATCGCCGCGTCGGCCAGCCCCATCAACCCCAGCCCCACGGGACGGATGCGCTTGGTGCGCTCGCCGATGCGCTGCAGCGGGTAGCTGGTGGCGTCGATGACGAGGTCGAGATAGTAGATGGACCGGTACACCTGATCCATGAAACCTTCCATGTCGAAGCTTTGGCGTCCCGTCTCGTCGGGACGGACAAATTTGACCAAATTGACGGAGCCGAGATTGCAGCTCGTGTACGTCGGCAGCGGCTGCTCGCCGCAGGGGTTGGTTGATTCGATGTCGAAATCCCCCGACAGCTTGAGCAGATTGTCGTCGTTGGCGCGGTCGATGAAGAAAACGCCGGGATCGCCGCGACGCCAGGCGTTCTGGCACAGTTTGTTCCAAAGTTCGTCGCCGGAGACCGTGCGCACGACCTTGCCGTTGGCGCGGGAACGAAGCGCGAAGGGGCGCTTCTCGCGCGCGGCGCCGACCAGCTCGTCGGAAACGCAGACGGAAATGTTGAAGTACGACAGCTTGCCCTCCTCCGTCTTGGCGTCCATGAACTGTTCGATGTCGGGATGGTCGTCGGGGAGCATCCCCATCAGCGCGGCGCGGCGGCGGCCGCCCTGCACCACGACGCAGCCCATGGTGTTCCACGTCTCCATGAACGAGACGGGACCGGACGCCTTGCCGCCGGTGCCGCCCTTGATATCGGCGCCGCGTTCGCGCAGACGGCCGAAGTTACCGCCCACGCCGCCGCCGTACTTGCTGATCACGGCGGCGGCGCGCACCGAGTCGAAGATGCCCTCGATGCTGTCGGGAATGTCGATCACGAAACACGCGAAGAGCTGCTGGTTGTCCGTCTTGCCGTCGTAAAGGCGGCGGTAGTCCGCCAGCTCCATCTCGTCGGGCGAGCGGTAGATCAGCTCCGCCAGTTCCGGCACGCGAGTCATGCCCGCGCCGGAAGCGAAAAGGCAGGGCGAGTTGAAGATGAAGCGTCCCTCCACGAGATCGGCAAAAAGATTTTTTTCCAGCCGGCGGATCCATTCGATCTCGTCGGCCCCGCGGTACAGGCTCTCGGCCGTGCAAACGATGCGCGAGACGCGGCGCGCGAATTCCTCGAAACTGCGCTCCTTGCGCAGCCCGCCCGTCTCCGGGTCGTAACGGTCGGCGAAATAGCGCTGCTCCAGAAGCCAGCGCGCGTTCTCCGACTGGCGCGGCACCAGAGGATTTTCAAGCAACCCCATATCCAGCGAATCCCGAAAGCGCTCCTTCATCGATTTATACATGGACAGGTCTCCCGTTCTGTGGAATTTTTAAAAGTGAATTCTCTGTGCGGATCTTTTACGAAACGGCCAAAATCATTCTACCTCGTCCCGGCAAAAAACGCCACTAGAAATAGTATTGACTTAAATCCCAAAAACACTAAATACGCAAAAAAACAAAAGAATCCCGGCCTCTGTCCGAAAGAGACGGAAACCGGGAACTCCTCTATTTCATTTGCGCACATAGCGTGCCTTTTCTGTTTTTATCATCCGGCGTATGGAGGAGCAACGCCGAGTATTCTACCACAAAAAAGATTTTCGCGCCTCCGCCGGCGGGCGAAAAACCGTTCGGCATGTTCCCAAGGTGCCGTGCGGGAGACGTCGAGGGAACGCTGTTCCGGCGCCATTACGGAGCTCTTATAGGCCGTTTTTTCTCCGGAGCAGATTCTCCAGCTTCAAAGCCCCCAGCGTGAGCGAGGCGCATGCCGCCGGATATTCGTTGAGCGCTCCGCCAAAAGCATCGACGATACTCTGCGCGCGCGTCAGCCATCGTTCGTCTGCGGTGGCGCGATACAGCTCGAGCAGATTGTTCGCCATCATGCCGTTTCCCGAGGGCAAAAAATCGTCGCCGGCATCCCACGCCGGTAGGATCTCGAGAGTTCCCTCCCGGACAAGGCGCATTGCCCCGCAAGCCCCGAAAAGTTCATCGGCCCTCGCGCTCCACGTTTCGGCGGCCCCAAGCCATGACGCGGAGCCCGATGCCTGATACAGCTTCAGACTTGCCCATATAAAAGACGCATAGTCTTCCAGTCCGCCTTCGCCGTCGCGAACGCCGTCGTAAAGCGTATGGCAGAGCTCGTCCCGTGAAACCGCCGCGGCTGACAGACTCTTCATGATCTCCTCGGCCTGCTCCTGATACTCTTTCCGTCCCAAGACGCCGGAGGCTTGCGCAAGCACGGCCGCGAAACAAGCGTTGGCTTTCACCGAAATGCGCGCTTCCTTTTCCGGAACCTTCCGGCGCGAACGGCATTCCCTCAGGATTCTCCGCGCGCTTTCGGTCTTTTCCCAAAGCTCGAGAGCATGTTCATCGCTTTCAGGCATTGCAGAGAGACGCAAAACATTTCCGCCGGTCTTTTTCTGTGTCAGCGGATCGCTGTAATTTCCTTCGGAAGTGACCCCATAGACGCGGCAGAAGGCGTCCGAGCCTTCGTGAAGAAGCCCGTCGATTTCGTCTTTGCTCCACAAATAGTAGCGATCGATGGCGCTCATGTCGCGGACGTCGTCCCCGGAACACAGCAGCCCGTTTTCTTCGCTCAAGGTGCGCCTCAGCAGAACGATGCTTCCCTCGACGACTTCACGGTAGACGGGATTGGGGGCTTTCCTCAGCGCCTCGACAAATACGTCCAGAACGGCCGCGTTCTGGGCAAGATGCTTCCCCAGATAAGGAATTTGCCATTTCTGGTCGCAACAGTAATCATGAAAGCCGGCATCGAGATGGTCGTACAGCCCCTCCCTGAACAGCGCCGCCAGGGAGCGGTCAAAATGGACGCGGAGCTTTTCGCTTTTCCGCCCGAGATAGGAACACAAAAGCAGTTTCGGGGCCTGGGGAAATTTCGGGGCCGTCCCCCAGCCGCCGTTTTGGAGGTCCATTTCCGCGAGCAGTTGCCCGGCGGCCCGCGCCTCAAGCCCCTCTTCGAGCGGCGCCGTATACGGCGAAAGCGCTTCTTCGAGCTGAGCCCCGTAACTGGCGGACGCTTCGTCGATCTGCGGCCGCTTCATCAGCCACAGCCACTTGATGCGCCGCAGGACCTCGAGCAATCCGGGACTTTCGGGGATCTCGCTTTGCTTGGGCAGGTACGAGCAGGCGAAGATCGGTTTTTTCTCCGGCGTCATGAAGATGAACAGCGGCCAGCCGGCGTGGCCAAGCATGATCTGCGCCATGGCGCGGGCGGCCAGCGCGAGATGAGGCACGTCGTCGCTGTCGGCCAGCACGGGAATGAAGTCGTTGTTGAGCATTCCGATGATCTCTGGTTCCTCGAAATTGGCCTTCATCATGTGGCTCCAGCGGCTGCCGTTGTTGATCACACACAGGCAGAGCGGACGGTCAAGAGACGCGGCGCGCCGAAGAGTTTCCGCGTTCCACTGCCGCCAGCCGACGGAGCCTTCTCCCATTCGTCTTGCAAAAGGATTGACGCTTCTCCGATTCATTTTATTTCCTCCCACAGCTCCGGCAATTCGCTGAGATTCTCGATGACATGCGAAGCGCCGCTTTCCTTCAGCGCCGTCGCATCATGATTGCCGGTCGTCACGCCGACGCCGGCGACTCCGGCGTTGACCGCCGTTTTCATGTCGATATCCGTATCGCCGACGTAAACGCCTTCGTCGGCTTTCAGCCCCATTTGCCGCAGCGCCTCCAGAACGATCGCCGGATCCGGTTTGGGACTGAATCCATCGATCCCGACGATGATCGGACAGAGCGTATCCAGCCCCGCCGCCCGCACGATTCCCAGCGGGGTGAGACGGTTTGTGGCGATCCCCAGCCGCGCTCCGCGCAAGCGCAATTTCCTGAGAGCCGGCACGGTTTCCGGAAAAGGCACGACGCCGGCATAATTCCGTTCCTCAAAAAACGAACGGTAGCGCGGCAGCCATTCCTCTTCTATGGGGCCGTCTCCCCAGAAAGACCGCATCGCGTCGGCCAGCGCCCAGCCGATCGTCCGGCGCACTTCGGCAAGCTGCAGGCGCCGCAGTTTTTTCTCTGCGGCCAGAGCGTTTAAGTTTGCGCAGATTCCCCCGGCGCTGTCGACCAGCGTCAGATCGAAATCAAATACGATGCCTCGCCGCAAAGGGACTCGCCTCTCTTTCTCGTAAGCGTTAGAACGCTGGATTCATGCCGTCGTTTCGAATATCCCTCATTGTACCATCTGCGGAGTTTTTTCGCTTGCCGGGATAATTGCCGCCCTTTGGCTTCCAGTGAAAGACGGCGAGCGAAAAACAAAAAATACATATTGAAAAGTTGCTTCTTGACACAAATCCCAGAGCGCTAGTATACTTTGGAAAGTACGGAGGTCCGGGCATTGCGCACGAGGGGACGTTCGCGGATCCATCGCTTTCCACGCTTAATTATAATAAGATCCCGTATGAATAAAATACAATGAGGAGGTCTGTGTGAATGAAGAAAATATTGGCGTTGTGTGTCGTTCTTTCCGCACTTTGGGGGAGCGCTGCCGGGGCTGACACGCCGGCGCAGCTCAAATTTATGGCGGGACCTCCGGGCGGCAACTGGTTCGCTCTGGGAGGAGAGCTGGCCGATCTCTGGAGCAAGGAAGTCATGCCCACCACCAGCGTCACGGGCGGCGCGGTCGCCAACATCATCAACGCGCACATGAGAAAGGGCGATCTCGGCTTCTCCAACACTTCCATGATTGCCGTGGCTCAGAAGGGCACCGACCTCGGCACGTTCAAAACGAAAAGCGACAACGCCAAGCTCCTTGCCAACCTGTACACTCAATACACCTACTTCATCGCCCGCAAGGACTTTGCCGAGAAGAACGGCATCAAGACCGTCGACGATCTGGTCAACAAGAAGCTCGCCTTCCGTTTTGCCACGCTGAAGACGGGCACGGGATCCGAATTCGTCGTCAAGAACGTTTTCGAGTCTGGATTCGGCATCGACTACCGCAAAGCGTTCAAAGAATGGGGCGGCACGGTCGAGTACGCCTCCTATTCGGGCGGCGCGGATCTGATCGCGGACAATCACCTTGACGTGTTCGCCTTCTCCGTCGGCAAAGTCGCCGCGATCGTCATGCAGATCGAAAGCACCACCGACGTCGTCCTGCTCGGTATGAGCCAGGAAGCGCTGGACAAAGTGGGTGAAGCGATCGGCACCGTCACCTTCCTGATCGACCCCGGCATTTACAAGTCCGTTCCCGCCAGCGCCGAGCCCGTCAAAGTCGTCGGCGACTACACAAGTATCGTGGTGCGCGGCGATCTCGACGATCAGGTCGTTTACGATCTCTGCAAATCCATGTACAACAACGTGGAAATGCTGGCCAAGGGCGTGAAGGATATCGCCGAGCTCGATCCCAAGACGGCCGTTCCCGCCAAGGGGCTCGAGTCTCATCCCGGCGCCGTGAAGTTCTGGAACGAGGCCAGCGGCAAAATCCAATAAGGATACGTGGCTCCGCTTGGGCGCGCGCCGCAAATCGTCTCAAAAAAAATATCGAAGCGCGAACGGGGAAATCCCCAAGAAGGCAGGCTCCAGGCCTGCCTTCTTCTGTACTTCCTGAGATTCCTTGCTCGTAGCATGACGAGATCGCGCAGCTGACAAAAAAGGATGATGGTCGATGACAAAAAGGAAACTCGATGGAATCGTTGCGAAAGGTCTGTGGCTTTACGTACTGACCATGGGGATCTTTCACCTTTATACCGCGGTTTTCGGAGCCTTCGAAGCGTACCTTCAAAGAGCGATTCACCTCACATGGGTCCTGCCGATGGTCTTCGTCGTCTATCCCATGTTCGAAAACAAAAAATCGGCGCAGCCCCAGACGGCCGTGCCGTGGTACGACTGGTGTTTCGCTGTTGTTTCCGCTGTGCCCGGCATCTATATCATGCTCAACTACAACATGATCGTCGAGCGCATGATCGGCGTCGACGAGATTACGGCAATCCAGCTGATTCTCGGCACGATCGTCGTCCTCGCTTTGATTGAGGCGACTCGCCGCGCCGTGGGGCTTCCCATCATTCTCGTCTCGCTCGCTTTTATGGGCTACTGCATGTATTACATGATGACCGACATCGCCACGCAGAGCGGGACGCTGGGCAACTTCTCTCTCGCCAATTTCTGCGACTGGTTCTCGGGCGCTTTCAAACTTTTGATCGAGGAAATGTACCTGACCGACGAGGGCATTTACTCGTCTTCGCTGGGCGTTTCGGCGACGCTGGTCATGATCTTCCTGATCTTCGGCGGCTTTCTCGAGAACAGCGGCGTCGGCGAGTATTTCATGGAATTCGCTCAGGCCTTCACGGGAACTCAGGCCGGCGGTCCCGCCAAAATCGCGGTCGTCAGTTCCTGTCTTTTCGGCTCGATCTCCGGTTCCGCCGTCGCCAATGTGTACGGCACGGGAACGTTCACGATTCCCCTCATGAAGCGCATCGGCTACAAGCCCTATTTTGCGGGCGCGGTCGAAGCCGTGGCAAGTTCCGGCGGTCAGATCATGCCGCCGGTTATGGGAGCCGGAGCTTTCGTGATGGCTTCGTTCCTCAACGTTCCCTTCAGCCGGATCGTCGTCGCCGCGATTCTTCCGGCGCTGCTCTACTACGCCGCCGTCCTCGTCATGGTCCACTTGACCGCCAAGCGCGACGGGCTCAGGGGGCTGCCGCCCGAAGAGCTGCCCGAGAAAAAGAGCGTGCTGAAACGCGCCTACATGATGTCGCCCATAATTCTTCTCGTCTATCTGCTCCTCGACGGCTACACGCCCATGTATGCCGCCATCGCCGGCATCGTCTTGGCCTGGGGCGTTTCGCTGCCCAATCCCAAGCGCCGCATGGGGCCAAAGGGCATCCTGCGCGCCATTCACGACGGCGCCAAAGGAATCCCCGTGGTCTGCACCGCCTGCGCTTCGGCCGGCTTCGTTCTCGGAGCCATAGCTCTTTCCGGCATCGGCCCGAAAATCGTCAGTGCGGTCCTTTCGGTGTCCCACGGCATTCCCGTGCTCACGCTGCTGCTGATCGCCGTGGTCTGTCTGATCCTCGGCATGGGGCTGCCGACGACGAGCGCCTACATTCTCGCGGCGTCATTGAGCGTTCCGGCGCTCGGTCAGCTTCACTTCAACAGCATCGCCGCCCACATGTTCGTGTTCTATTATGCGATCATCTCCAACATCACGCCTCCCGTCGCCCTTGCCGCGTACGCCGCGGCGTCCATCGCCGAGGATTCGCCCAACAAGACGGGATGGGCCGCCTGCCGGCTGGGATTTTTGGCCTTCGTCATTCCCTTTGCGTTCTGTTACGACGGCGGTCTGCTGCTCCAACTCGACTGGACGCACAACGTCATTTCCATCATCAGCGGCGTGACGTTGGTGTTCGGCATCGGCTTCAGTTTCACCGGCTACTGCGGCGGCAAGATTCCGATGTGGAGCCGCGTTCTTTTTGCCGCCTTCGGGATCGCTTCCATGTGGAAGAGTTCCGCGATCTCTCTGGGCGGGACGGCGGCGATCATCGCGCTTTATATTTTCTGCCGGAAGATTCTCAACGCCAAAAACGCATCCGTCTCGATGTAACAAAGTGTCGGTTGCAAGCCCCGTTTTATGCGGGGCTTATTTTTCGTTCTCGGGGCATGGACATTGAAGCCGGCTTTAGGTAAGATATGCGGGAGTCTCGGCAGTCTTGCACAGCACATTGAAAGGAGTTCTCCATTTATGGCCGATTATACAGGGCGTATCGCCCAGGAATTGAAACTTCCCGTCGGCGGCGTCTGCGCCGTCGCCGAACTTCTTGCGGAAGGATGCACAGTCCCTTTCATCGCCCGCTATCGCAAAGAAAAAACCGGTTCCCTCGATGAAGTCGCGATCACCGCGATCCGCGACGGGCTGGCCCGAATCGAAGAACTCGAAAAGCGGCGCGAGGCGATTCTGGGATCGCTGAGCGAGCGCGGCATCCTTACGGAAGAGCTGAAAAAGACGATCGACGCCGCTGCGACGATGACCGCTCTGGAAGACGCCTATCTCCCCTTCCGTCCCAAGCGCCGGACGCGCGCCCTGATCGCCCGTGAAGCGGGACTCCAGCCGCTGGCTGACGCCCTGCTGGAACAAAAGGGGCGCGCCCCGCAGGAACTGGCCGCAGACTATGTGAACGAGGAAAAAGGCGTCGCCGACGCCGAAGCCGCGCTGGCCGGCGCGCGCGACATCATCGCCGAGAACGTCAGCGAAAATCCGGCAGTCCGCCAGGACATGCGCGTGATTTTTGTCCGCTTCGGCGTCTGCGTTTCCTCGGTCGTCGAAAAAAAGAAAGAGGAACCGGAAGCGGCGACGTACGCCGATTATTTCGACTGGAAAGAGCCGCTCCTGCGCGTCCCTTCCCATCGTCTGCTGGCGGTGATGCGCGGGGAAAAGGAGGGCTATCTCTCCTTCTCGGTCCGCCCCGAAGAAAAACTGGCGCTGGAAAAGCTTTACGCGCGTTACGTCACGGGAAGCGGCGAAGATTCCAAGCAAGTCGAAGCGGCCGTCACCGACGGCTATCGCCGCCTGCTGGCGCCTTCCATGGAAACGGAAGCCCGCAGCACTCTGAAAAAGCGCGCCGACGCCGACGCCATCGCCATTTTCGCCCGCAATCTCCGCGAGTTGCTGATGGCTTCGCCTTTCGGCGCCCGCCCCATCATGGCCATCGATCCGGGGATCAGGACCGGGTGCAAAGTCGTCTGCCTCGATTCGAAAGGCGATCTGCTGCACCACACGGTCATTTTCATCCAGCGCTCCGACGCCCAGTACGCCCAGGCCGGCGAAACCATCCGCGCGCTGGCCGCGCACTTCAAGCCCGATGCGGTCGCCGTCGGCAACGGCACGGCCAGCCGGGAAACGGAAGAGTTCCTGCGCGGCCTTGATCTGGACATCCCCATTATCGTCGTCAGCGAAAGCGGCGCTTCCGTCTATTCGGCTTCGGAACTGGCCCGCAAGGAATTCCCCGATCAGGACGTGACGGTCCGCGGCGCCGTTTCGATCGGGCGGCGTCTCATGGACCCGCTGGCGGAGCTCGTGAAGATCGATCCCAAGTCGATCGGCGTCGGGCAGTATCAACACGACGTCGATCAAAAGCAACTCAAAAACGCCCTGGACGACACCGTCGTCTCGTGCGTCAACGCCGTCGGCGTCGATCTGAACACCGCCAGCGCCAAACTGCTGTCCTACGTTTCCGGCCTGACGCCGTTGCTGGCAGAGAACGTCGTGAAATTCCGCGAAAACGAGGGAGCTTTCAAGCGGCGTCAGGACGTGCTGAAAGTTCCCCGTCTGGGCCCCAAAGCCTACCAGCAGGCCGCCGGCTTTTTGCGCATCCGCGACGCCGAGAATCCACTCGACGCCAGCGCCGTCCATCCCGAGAATTACGGCATCGTCGACGCCATCGCCGCGGATCAGAACTGCTCCGTCGCCGAGCTGATCGCCGCCAAAGACCTGCGCGGCAAGATCGACTTGAATCGCTACGTCACCGACGAGGTCGGCCTGCCGACGCTCGAGGACATTCTCTCCGAACTGGAAAAGCCCGGGCGCGACCCCCGCAGCGCGTTGGAAATCTTTTCCTTCGACCCCAACGTGCGCGAACTGACTGACCTCGAACCGGGCATGAAACTGCCGGGCATCGTCTCCAACGTCACGGCTTTCGGCGCGTTCGTCAACATCGGCGTGCATCAGGACGGGCTCGTCCACGTCAGCCAGATGGGGCGCTACGTGAAGGACATTTCCACCGTGCTTCATCCCGGCATGGCGGTGGAGGTCTACGTCATCGACGTGGACGTCAAGCGGCGCAGGATTTCCCTGCGCATGGAACTCGGCAAAAGAGCCGCCCGCGAAAAGAGCGCGGTCAAATAAATCCAACGACACAGAGGCCGTCTCCCCGAACTGGCGAGACGGCCTCTGTGCTATGTGCTGCTATGTGTCGTTGAATTTATAAGCTGTGCCGACCGCAACGACTTCGGCGGCGCCGCCGGCGACCTGCGGCGCCATGAACTGGATCGCGTAGACCCCGTCGGCCCCCTTCTCGCAAGCTTTTTCGCCGAGCCGCTCGATGGCTTTTTCGGTACTCATCCGCAGCAGCTCGGTGTATTGTTTCAGCTCGCCGCCCACCGACATATTCCTGAGAGTAGCCAACGCGTCGCCCAGGATCGAGGTGCTGATCACGCAGCTGCCGGTCACAAGCCCGAGTTCTGCGATGCGCGCCGGCGGGACAGTCCCTGTGGAAAGGGCGATCTCTTTTTTATCCATCGTCCGTCATCTCTCCCCCATAAACTGCCGCGGCATCAGCACAGATATTTTCGGCAGAGCCGGACAACGACCAGCAGCGCCAGAGCGATCCCCGCGGAGAGCGCGTAGTTTCCCGCCCTGTGAAACAGATAGGCCCAGCCGCTCTGCCATGGAATGCGCGCCGCCTTGGGCAGAGATTTCATTCGCTCGATCTCCCGGCCGATCTCGTCGGGCGTCTTACCGTCCGCGAAAAAGCGCTCCGCCTGCGCTTGCGGCGCTTCGTTCATGACCCACTGCACGCTGTCGGCGGGAAGCTGCGCCGCAACTTCCCGCACCGCTCTTGGACGAAGCGCGAGCCATCTGAGCGTTTGCAGTGAAGCCGCATTGGGGAGGTATTTGTCCCAGACGAGCCGGGGCAGGTTTCGGAAAAGAGAAAAATATTCCCTTCCCGCGACGCCGAACCACTGACGGGCCAGCAGCGGGTCACCCTGCGCCAAAATCTCCCTGAAAGCGGCGATGTCCTCCGCTTCGCTCTCGACGAGAATTCGGCCGAAATTCTCCACGATCGAACTGTAACTCAGGGAATCGTCAAGCGGCCTGACGCTGATCAGGCGGTCGATAAAATTCTTCTGCTCGACTTCGGACATGCGCTCGGTCATGCGGCGGAACGTCGCGGAAGCAAGAATGGCCTTCGTGTCTTCGTCGCGGCGGGCCATGCGTCTCTGGATCTCGTCGAGCTCGGAGCGGACTCCCTTTCTCAGCGTCTGCCAGTAAATTTGCGGAGCTTCCATCCGATAATAATCGTCGTAGCGAACGAGCAGAGCCTCGCGGAGTTGTGCCGGCGATCCCCAGACTTCCACGGAAAAGGAACCGATGTCATAAAGAGCCCAGCCCAACGTGACCAGCGCGCCGACCCCGGCGGCGGCCATGAGAACTTTTCTGCCCAGCCCCTTGCCGAAAACGGACAGAGCTTTTCTCCCCAGCGTGCGGCGCAAGAGCTTGCGCCCCAGCATCAGGCCCAGAAAAGCGGTGGAACCGGCCAAAGAGAGTTCGGGGCGCCCCCGGATCTCCTTCGTCAGAGACTCGCCGAGGACGGCGCTGCCCTGGGCGGCGGCGTGGCGCACCTGCGCCTCGAAAAAGATCCGCACCGACGGGGCGTTGACGAGAGCCCCCACCCGCGAGGCCAGCAGCGCCCGGTCGTACGCCGAAAGGCGGTCCAGATATGCATCGGTGAAAGAGTCCTCCATGATCGCAAGGAAACGGTCGTAATCGCCGCGGAACGCCTCGGGGATTTTGTCCTGGATCCGCTGGACAACGCCGTCCAGATCCATGGCGACCCGAAGGGCCCCCGTCAGCCGGCCGCCCGACAAGTTGTCAGCAAATACCCGGTCCGCCGCCGCCGTCAGCTTGGCGCTCATCCCCTCGCGCTGCCAGAGCGCGTCGTAATCTTTAAGAAACGACGATTCGATTTCATCGAGGAAGCGCCGGCGAGTTTCGGCGTCCCGAAAGAGCACCGTTTCGTCGTATGCGATCGCATCTTTTTCGTATTTCTGAACGGCCGCCGGAAGCCGCTCGCGCATGCCCAAAAAAACGGCGGCCGACACCGCGAGAGCGAGAAGTTTTTTGAACATTTCACACTTCCTCAGGCGCTTGCTCACCCCGGGAACATCAGAATTCGACCTTGGCAAGAGGCAGGACCGCCGCTCCGGCGGCTTCCATCTCGGCGAAAGCCTTTTCGCCGTCGTCCGGATTCACGTTGACGGCGCGGCAGCCGTCGCTGACCACCAGCACGTCGAATCCCGCCTGCCGCGCGTCGAGGACGCTCGCTTTGACGCAATAGTCCGTCGCCAGCCCGCAGATGATCAAACGTTCGATGCCCGCGTCATGAAGCACGCCGGCGGCCTGTGTGCCGTCAAAAGCCGAATAGGCTTCGGCGTTCGCGTCCGTCCCCTTGTTGAAAACCATCACGTCCACCGGCAGCTGCAGCTCGGGAGGAAACTCCGCCCCCTCCTGACCGGCCACGCAGTGCATCGGCCAGGAACCGCCGAAGTCTTTGAAGCTGCAATGATTGGCCGGATGCCAGTCGCGGCTGGCCAACACCGGGCAGCCGCGTTCGGCGGCCATCTGAATCAGCCGATTGCAGACCGGGACGACGGCATTGCCGTCCGGAACCGCCAAAGCGCCGTTTTCACAGAAGTCATTTTGAACGTCGATAATAAAAAGCGCCGTTTTTTTCATGCAGAGCACCTCCATAAAATGCCTCTCGAAAAGTCTTCGTCCGAAAAAGCGGCTTCGCAGAATTGGATTGAATCGTTCATATTATACCGCACACAAAAGAGGATTGTCGTGATAGTATAAGACATTCATGCGTTTGGCGCAAAAAGCCGAAGGAGATTTGTCGATGAGTACATTTGACGTTGTTGTCATTGGCGGCGGCCCGGCCGGAATGATGGCGGCGGCCCGCGCGGCCCAATACGGCGCCCGCACGGTTCTGCTCGAAAAGAACCGCGAGCTGGGGCGCAAATTGATGATCACCGGCCGGGGGCGCTGCAACTTTGCCCACGATCAGGAGGATCCGGAACTTTTGTCGAAAGGTTATCGCCGCGGCGGGGAATTTTTGTTGCCGGCGCTCCGCACGTTCGGCGCCAAAGAAACCGCCGCGTTTTTTCTGCGCCGCGGCGTGGTGTCGGCGCACGAACGCGGACATCGCCTTTACCCCCGCGAGGGACAGGACGCCTCGTCGGTCGTCAACGCGCTGTGGACGGCGCTGAAAGACGGCGGCGTCCAGGTGCTGCGCGGCATCGAGGTTCGCTCTCTCGACATCCTCGGCGGCAAAGTCCGCCGCGTCACCACGGGACGCGAGGAAATCGAAGGACGCGCCTTCATCCTCGCGACGGGAGGGCTTTCTTTTCCCCACACGGGTTCCACCGGCGACGGTTACCGCTGGGCCCGCAAGGCCGGCCACGAGATCGTCGAGACGACGCCGGCGCTGTGCCCGATCAAGATCGCGGAGCGCTTCGACGATCAGCTGTCCGGTCTGAAGCTCAAAAACGTGCGCGTCACGGTCCGCCAAAACGGCGAAACCGTGGACGAGCGCTTCGGCGAAATGGATTTCACGCCGTTCGGCATTTCCGGCGCCATCGTCATGGACCTGGCCGCCAGCGTGGGAAACTGTCTGCGCAAGACCGGGCGCACGACTGTTCATATCGACCTCAAGCCGGCGCTCGAGCCGGAACGCCTCGACGCCCGCATCGAGCGCGACTTCCGGGAATTCGGCGGCGACGCGCTGCGCTTTGCGCTGAGAAAAATGCTACCCGCCCAGATCATCCCCGAAGCGCTCAAGATGGCCAAGCTCGACATGGGGAAACCCTGCGGCGAGACCACGGCCGAAGAGCGCCTCGCGCTCCGGAACATGATCAAGGATTTCGTCGTCACGCCCACGGAACTTCTGGGGTTCCGGCACGCCATCGTCACCAGCGGCGGCGTGAGCACCGACGGGATCGAGCCGGAGACCATGGCCTCGAAAATCGTCCCCAACCTCTACTTCGCCGGCGAAATGATCGACGTCGACGGACCGACCGGCGGCTACAATCTTCAAGAATGCTGGAGCACAGGCTTCACCGCCGGGAGCGCGGCCGCCGAAGCTCTGGGGTTCAAAAAGCCCACGGACGAGGACATCGTCAGGCAGATGGAAGCGGCGCGCAGCCACAGATATGAGATCTCCAAAGCGGAGCGTCAGAAATTCAAGGAGGAAAAAAACGAGGATATGACTATCAAAACCGGCCCCACCGACGACAAAGAATTCTGCGGCTGGAGAGATCCGCGCAGGCAGACGCCCCGGCAGCCAGAAGAAGGAACTGGCGGCGGCGACCGCCCCGGTTTCGGAAAAGACCGCCGCCCGTCTCCCGAAGACCGCCATCGCGAGAGGCGTCCTTTCCAACGCACAGACCGTTCGGACCGCCCCCAAAAGACGTCCCGGGAAGAGAGCGATTTTGGGGAGCGCCGGGATTCCGACGAACGGCCGCGTTTCCCGGAAGACCGCCGCTTTTTCCGCCGGGACGAAGACCGGCCGTTCGAAAGAGGACGGCGGCCGTTCGGAGACGATCGCGACGATCGGCGCGCATCCCGCCGCACCGACGCCCCGTCCCGGGAATACCGCCAACAGCCCTACGGCAGGGGCGGCCGCGAGGATTTTTCGGAACCGTCCCGCTTCCGCGAGGCGGCGTCCGAAGGAAGGTTCCGCCGTTCGGAACGGCGCCCCTTCGACCGCCCCGGTTCCAGGGCGCGCGACGAACGCCGCGACTTCGAACGGCCGCGCGATCCGCGTCCGTCCAGGGAAAATTTCCGCAGCGAAGGTTCCGAATATCAGAGGCGCTCCGATTCGCCTCCACGGGACTGGCGTCCGCACGATCAGGAGCGGCGCCCCCGTTTCTCCGACGCGCCCAGACGTCCCTATGCATCTGACGACAGGGAACTCCGTGGGTTCTACGAGCGCGGCTTCGACAATGAACGAAATTCGTACGCCGGCCGTTCGGAGCGCCCCTACGACACTCGCCGCAGCCATGACGACCGAGACTTTCATGCCGGACGCCCTCTTCAGGAACGGCCTTTCCCCGGCAAACGGCGGTTCGACGCAGACCGTTCCCGGGAAAGGGAGTTCTCTCATGAAAACAGGCCGCCCCGCAGCGAACCGCCCGTTTCCAAACCGCGTCCGCGGAAATTCGCCAGTTTCTCCCGTTTCAGAAAAGACGATAAGCGATAGAGCAAAAGACGCAACACAATCCATCTCTCAACAGGAAGGCCGGTAGTATGCAGGAACAAATTGACAAAAGCGTCGTTGATCCCATCCCTGACGAAGAAGCGTTTCGCCGGGCCCTCGCTCAGCTTGAGGCGTTCGGCAAGCAGATATTTCAGGTCGCCGTACGCCAGAAAGACCTCCTGATCAACGAAAAGGAGCAGAACGGGCGCGAAACGCTTTTGCTCCGCAAGCGGCTTGACGAAAGGGAGAACGAACTGGAAGTGCTCCGAAAAAATTTCATGGACGCTCACATGGAGCTTTCCGAAGCGCGCCGCGGCGAAGCCTCGCTGAAGCTCGAAATAACGCAGCTCAAGGAACAGCTCGCCGTTTACCGAGGCGACGCCCACCGCGTTGAAGAAGCCAAAAGCCAGCTGCGCGCCGCGAAAGAAGAAGCCGCTCACCTTCGGACCCATATCGAAGAACTGAATACCGAAGCGGCCAGAGCCGCCCGCAAGCACAAGACGGCACTCGATGCGCTGACGCTGAAGTACGAGCAGGAAAAAGTGAACCTGCACGAAAGCATCCAAATCGCGGAAGACCGCGCCCGCAGCGCCGCCGAGGCCATCGCCCGAACCCAGTCCCTGGGCAGCATCGCCGAGCGCGAAAAAAACGCGGCGCTGGAAGAGCTGGCACGCATCAAACGCGAACAAAAACGGCAGCTGGAAAAGCTGCAGAACGATCTGGCCCGTCACGAGGCGGCCGCTTCCGAACAGGAACGCCGCGCCGCCGACCAGCAGCGCGAGTACGAGCGCAAACTGTCGCTGATCCAGCTGCAAACGGGACGGCAGTATCAGTCGCAGATGGAAGCCCTGAAAAGCGTCCTCGAGGACAAAGCGCACGAACTCAACCGCGCCCACTATCAGATCGAACAGCTCAACGACGATCACCGGCGCGCGATCGAAGCGTTGAAACAAGATATGGAAAAGCAGCTTGAGCTCCGCGCCGACGAGCTCCGCCGTCAGTTGATCCTGAAATCCGCGGAAAAAGGCGAACATCCGTCGCCATGATACGGATCAGAGACCTCAATCTGACCTTTGCCGGCGGCCGGAAAATTTTCGATGGCCTGAACTGGCAGATCGACGCCGGAAGCCGCACGGGACTCGTCGGCCCAAATGGCGTCGGCAAAACCACGCTGCTGCGCGCCATAGTCGGGCAAGTGAGCGCCGACAGCGGCGAGATCAACGTCTCCCCTCTTTCCGCGACGGTCGGTTATTTGCCCCAGGATCTGGCGGAGCTGCCCGACGTCACGCTGATGCAGTACCTCAAAGATCGTACCGGCATTACGGCGGCAGAGAAGAGGCTCAAGCGATGTTCCGAAGAACTCGCCGCCGCGCCCGAAAACGAACACGCCCGCCTGATGAAGCTGCACGATGAAGCGGCCGCCGCCTATGAAAAACTCGGCGGCTATTCTTTTGAGGCGATGTCACGCAAGGCTTTGCGCGGACTGGGGTTCCATGACGGCGACGACGCCAAACCCTGCGGAGAGTTCTCCGGCGGATGGAAGATGCGCGTCACGCTGGCCGGGCTGCTGCTGTCGCGCCCCGACATCCTGCTCCTCGACGAACCGACCAACCATCTCGACACAGAGAGCATGGAGTGGCTGGAAAACTGGCTCTCCGACTATCGCGGTACGCTCGTGGCCATTTCCCACGACCGCGTCTTTATGGACAAGGTCATGAAAGGCATCGCCGAGCTCCATTCCGGCAGGATCCGCGTTTATAAGGGCAATTTCTCGGATTATCTGCGCGCCTCGGAAGAGCAGAAAGCCCAGCTTGAACGCTCCGCCGCCCGCCAAAAGGAAGAGATCGCCAGGACGAAAGAATTCATCGAACGTTTCCGTTACAAAGCCACAAAGGCCGCGCAGGTGCAAAGCCGCGTCAAGGCGCTTGAAAAGATCCAAATCATCCAAGCGGAAACGGC
Organism: Pyramidobacter piscolens W5455; assembly: GCF_000177335.1. Taxonomy (NCBI): domain Bacteria; kingdom Thermotogati; phylum Synergistota; class Synergistia; order Synergistales; family Dethiosulfovibrionaceae; genus Pyramidobacter; species Pyramidobacter piscolens. The sequence continues at coordinate 60,294 of NZ_ADFP01000135.1, read as the reverse complement.
GGCCCGTCGCATAACGCTGAAATTTCCGCCCTGCCCGCCCAGCGGACACGTCGTCCTGACGCTGAACGATCTCGGCATGGCCTACGGAGCGCACCGCGTCTTTGATCACCTCAATGCGACCGTCGAACGGGGACAGAAGATCGCCCTCGTCGGCGTGAACGGAGCCGGAAAATCCACGCTTTCGCGCCTCATTTCAGGCAAAGAGCGCCCCACCTCCGGAAGCTGCGAAACCGGCTATCACGTGCTGCCCGCATTCTTCTCGCAGGAAAGCGCCGAAAACCTGAACTACGACCGCACCGTCTGGCAGGAAATCTATCCGCTCAACATGGCGATGTCCGAGGTGGAAAAACGCACCTTGCTGGGCTCGTTCCTGTTCAGCGGCGACGACATTCACAAACCCGTCAAAGTGCTTTCCGGCGGCGAGAAATCGCGCCTTTCCCTCGTCAAGATCCTCATGAACCCCTCGAACTTCCTGATCCTCGACGAACCGACCAACCACCTCGACATGACCACGCGGGAGCTCTTTCAGCAGGCTCTGCTCGCCTACGACGGCACGCTGCTGATCGTCTCGCACGACCGTTTTTTCCTGAACCAGCTCGCGCAGCGCGTTTGGGAACTGCGCGACGGGGCCCTGCACGACTACGCCGGCAATTACAGCCGCTTCATCGAACAGCGCCAAGCGTCGCTCGCGCAGAACGTCCCGGCCGCCGCCACCGATTCGAAACGCGGCGGCGAACGCGACAAAAAACGCGAAGAAGCGCGGCGGCGCAACGAAATCTATCGCCGCAAAAAAGTTTACGCGGACGAACTCGCCGCGCTTGAAGAGCGGATCGACGACTTGGAAAGACGCAAAGGACGAGACGAAAAAGAACTTTGCCGGCCGGAAGTGATCGCCGATTCAAACAGAATCCAGACGCTCATGAAAGACCTTGCGGACGCCGGCGCGGAACTCGAGGCCGCGACCGGCCGCTGGGAAGAACTGATGGAAATCATCGAAAAAATCGAAAAGGGAGAATGAACGATGTCTCAAACAGTGAAAAAAGGCGACAAGATCCGCGTGCATTACACGGGAACGCTGAACGACGGTTCCGTTTTCGACTCTTCCGTGCTCAACAAACGGCCGCCGCTGGAGTTCACCGTCGGCGCCGGACAGATGATCGCCGGCTTCGACAAGGGCGTCGAAGGCATGGCCGTCGGCGAAACGAAAAACCTCAAGCTCGCTCCCGAAGAAGCCTACGGCCGACGCCGCGACGACATGCTCGTCACCGTCGAAGCGGACCGTATGCCCAAAGGCTACACGCCGCGCGTTGGCGATCAGCTCCAGATGGGGCGCCGCCCCGTTACCGTCGCCGCGGTCAAAGACGACGGGGCCGTCACGCTCGACGCCAACCATTCCCTGGCCGGCAAGGAACTGAACTTCGAAGTCACCGTCGTGGAGATTCTCTGAGTATTAATTTTCAATGAAGAGCCGTCGTTGAAAATCGGGATGAGTTGAAAGATCCAGCATGAACGCAGACAAAAAAATGACCTCCGCCGTCGCATCGGCAGAGGTCATTTTTTTGTATTCGGCTCAGGCAAAGAGCCGCGCGATCAAAGGCACGCAGACGACGATGGAGATCATGCGCACGGCGTGGAAGACGCCGACGATCAACGGGTCGGCATGCAGATCCTCCGCAAAAAACGCCACTTGGCTGAGGCCGCCGGGGCAGGTGGCAAGCACGGAGGTCATGACGTCCCAACGGGTAAGGCGGTGCATGATCCAGGCGAGCAGGAACGAAAAGGCTTGAATCAGCGCCACCGAGAACGCCAGCGGGAAGAAAAGTTCCCTCACCAGATGAATCGTGCGCGGCGACAGCCCCACGCTGATGGTCATGCTCAGACAGATCTGGGCGGCACTGCGCAGCCGCGGCGGGAGAGTCATCACCTTCCCCGAGCGAAGATTCATGACGCCGGCTCCGCACATAGCCCCGATCATGTACGCCGACGGGAAACGCGCCGCCTCAAAAAGCAACGCCAGCGCGCCAGTGACGGCCGCGAAGCGGGCGATCTCGCCGGGCGTAAAGGAAACTCTCGTCTCCGCGTCCGGCGCCGGCGCTTTCGGCAAGACGGCGCCGGACGCGCGGCGCGCCAGCCAGCCCGTGGAAAACGGCAGCGTCGCGTACAGCACGATGATTCGCACGGACTGGAAGAAAGCCACGATGCCCACGTCGGCGCCGGCGGACATGGCGAAGATCGACATTTCCGCGATGCCGCCGGCCGACGACGAGGCCAGGCAGGTCATCAGCGAGAGCCTGCCGCCGGCGACGGCGAACAGCAGCAGACCGGTCGCAATCGAAGCCATGACCATCCAAAACGACGCCAGCGAGACGGGCAAAAGCATCTTTCTGACCGCGCTCGCCATGTGGCGGTCGATCCGCTGCCCGAGAATGACGCCGCTCAAAACTTTGGAAACGAAGGACACCGGCGCTTGGTAAAAGGGCAGCCTGAGCCCCGACAGGTTGAGAAGTCCCAGCAGAAACAACGATCCGAGCATGGCCGCGGCAGGCCAGCCCATCTTTTTTGCGCCGCGGAATCCCGCGTAGCCGACGGCGAAAAGCGCGGCGGTTCCTGCCGAACGAGCGAAAATCTCCATCGCCAGCCTCCGATCCTTCCGCAACAGCCGCCTTGCGTCTAACCCAGGATCAGACGCAGCCCCCAGCGGACGGCCGGGGACATCAGGCGCCCGACGACGCCGAGGTAGATCAAGGCCAGCAGCACCGGCAGGCTGTAACGATCGAGCCATTCGAACGCGGGACGAGCCGTCCGCGGCAGGACAAGGGCCAGCAGTTTGGAGCCGTCGAGCGGCGGCACCGGGATCAGATTGAAGACAGCGAAGTTCAGGTTGATCGTCACGAAAGCGATCAGCACCTGTTGCAGACCGTAATTGCCGAAAAGCGCCGCGGGGAAGAAACGGATCAGCCCGCGGATCGCCAGTCCGACGGCGACGGCGGTGAGAATGTTGCCCGCGACGCCCGCGACGGAGACGAGGAACAGGTCGCGGCGCGGGCGTCTGAAATTATAGGGATCGATCGGCACGGGACGCGCCCAGCCAAAGTGGAACAAAAACATGCACAGGGCGCCCCAAAGGTCGAAATGCGCCATGGGGTTCAGGGTCAGACGCCCGGCGTCCCTCGCCGTAGGATCGCCGCAGCGCAGCGCGACCCAGCCATGGCAAAACTCGTGGAACGAAATGGCCCACAGGATCGCGGGCACGGCCGGCAGCAGGGAAATGAATTCCCGCCCGGCTTCGACAAAAAATCGATTCATGATGCGGATTCACCTTTTCAACAGTCAGTTTGCGCTTCACGGCGGGATCGCAGCGCTTGGATTTCCCGCCAGATTTTTTCCAATTGCGCTTCAAGATTCTCCATGGAACCGTCGTTGCAGATTACCCAGTCGGACAGCGCCATACGGCGCTCGCGATCCATAAAGAACCGTTCCCGCCGCGCCAGTTCGGCCTCGTCGAGCCCGCGGAAGCGGTTGCGTTCCGCGCGGAGCCGCGGAGCGGCGGCCATGAACAGCACTTTGTCCACCCAGTCGGGGCGCCCCGCCTCGAACAACATGGGGATCTCGGCCACGACGACGCCGTCTTCCGGCAGAGCCGCCCCCATCCTGGCCAAAACGACGGGATGGGTAACGCGGCAGAGCCAGCGATACTCTTCGTCGTCGGCGAAGACTCGCGCCGCGACGGCTTTTTTGTCGATCTTCCCGTCGGCGCCGAACACCGATTCTCCCCAGCGGGCGCGAGCCTTTTCCGGCAGCTCGCCGCCGTCCCAGAGTCCGCGGACGATCCCGTCGGCGTCCAGCAGCGCGGCGCCGCGGGCGCGGAACCACTGCGCCGCCGTGGACTTACCAGCGCCCGGCTCGCCGGTAAGGGCGATAGCGACCGTAGCCATAGCGTTCGGGTTCCTCCTTCTGCTCGAAAACTTCCGTACATTCGTCGGGCAGCTCGGCCAGGAAGCGCGAAAAACCTTCCCGCAGCACGACGCCGAACAGACGGCGCTGACGCGCGCCGCTCATATAGAGTTTTTCTTCGGCGCGCGTCATGCCGACGTAGCAGAGACGACGTTCTTCCTCCAACTCTTCCTGGCTGTCGGAACTGCGGCTGTGAGGGAAAATCCCCTCCTCCATGCCGGTCATGAAAACGACGGGAAATTCGAGCCCCTTGGCGGCGTGAAGCGACGACAGATTGACGGCGTCGCGCGTTTCGTTCTGCGTGTCCATGTCGGTGTAGAGCGAGACCTGGTCCAGCACTTCGGCGAGATTTTCCCCTTCCGGCGCGACGGAGAGCAGCTCGCGCACGTTCTCCACCCGTTCTTCCCAATCGGCGGGTTCGGCTTTCATCAACAGATTCTCATAACCAACGCCGTTCAAGATCCAATCGAGCACCAGCGGCAGGCTGTGCTGGCGCTCCAGCAGCGTCAGCATGTGGTCGGCCAGCTGCACGGCGCCTTCGGCGGCTTTGCCGGTCAGGCCGCCTTTTTTCGCTTTCACGGTTCCCCACACGTCTTCCGCCGCGCCTTTGGCGTTTTCCCGCATCCAGACGCCGAGCTTCTCGAGGCTCTTCGGGCCAAGAGCGCGTGCCGGCAGGTTGCCGACGCGGTTCAGGGCCACGAGATCCCACGGGTTGACGGCCAGGCGCATAAACGCGACGACGTCGCGGACTTCCTTGCGGTCGTAGAAGCTGGTGCCGCGCACGATGCGATACGGGATGCCAGCCTCGATCAGGGCCTGTTCGAGCACGCGGCTGAGGGCGTTCATGCGGTAAAGGACGGCGATGTCGCCGTAATGATACGCCGCGGTGAGGCCGACGATCTCCCGCGCCAGCGCTTCGGCCTCCGCTTTTTCGTCGCGCAGATACCAGACGCCGACTTTCTGCCCTTCTTCCCGGTTTGTGCGCAGGTTTTTCTCGCGACGGTTTTTGTTGTGCCGGATCAGTTGATTCGAGGCGTCGAGGATCATGGCGGTGGAACGGTAGTTCTGCTCCAGCAACGTTACCCGGGCGTTGGGGAAATCGCGCTCGAAGTTCATGATCGTGGCGTAATTCGCGCCGCGCCAGCCGTAGATGGACTGGTCGGGGTCGCCCACGACCATCAGGTTGTTCGAACCGCCGACGAGCAGCCTCATCATCTGATACTGCGAGCCGTTGACGTCCTGATATTCGTCGACGAGCACCCACTGCAGGCGCTCCCGCTCCCGCTCGAGCAGTTCGGGATCGCTTTTCAGCAGGGCCAGAGGCACCGCGATCAGGTCGTCGAAATCGAACGCGCCCTGCTCCCTGAGCGCCTGCGAGTATTTTTCGTACACGTCGCCCATGAAGTTGTCGTAGGCGGAAAACTGCACCGAAGCGGGGTCGGCGGAAGATTTGATCTCCGAGATCCTGTTCAGCGCCCACGAGGGCGCGAATTTCTCGGTGTCGATGTTCAGTTCCTGCATGACGTGTTTGACGGCCGTCAGGGAATCGGAACGGTCGTAGATCACGAAGCTGGGGTTGTAGCCCCGGTCGCGCAGCAGCTCGCGGTTGCGGAAAAGCAGGTTCAAACCGTAGGAGTGAAACGTGCAGATCTGGGCGCCGCCCAGCGATCCGCCCAACAGTTTTTCGACGCGTTCGCTCATTTCCCGCGCCGCCTTGTTGGTAAAAGTCACCGCCAGCACGCGCCACGGTTTGACGTTCTGCGCGGCGATCAGCCAGGCGATCTTACTCGTCAGCACGCGGGTCTTGCCGCTTCCCGCCCCGGCCAGCACGAGCTGCGGCGCGCCCGTGAAGGTCACGGCTTCGCGCTGAGCCTCGTTCAGGCCTTTTAACAATTTTTCGGAATCGGTCATCTGCGTTCCTCATACATTCCCGGCCGTCCCATCATACTTCTCGACAAGACTTTTTCGCCTCGCGCCAGTCGTACAGCATCTTGATCCAGAACTCCAGGCCTTCGCCGCTGACGCTGGACAGGCGCAGGCGGCGCGCCTTGGGGTTGAGGCGCGTGACGTCGTCCCAGTAAAGCGTCTCGTCAAAATCGACGTACGGTTTCAGATCGATTTTCGTCAGCACGACGGCGCCCGCTTCGGAGAAAAGCAGCGGGTACTTGAGCGGCTTGTCGGAACCTTCGGGCAGGCTGGAGACGGCCACCTTGCAGTCTTCGCCGATATCGAACTCGGCGGGGCAGACCAGGTTGCCCACGTTTTCCACGAAGATCAGATCGAGTTCGTCGAGCGGCAGCTGTTCCAGCGTGTCGGCCACCCAATTCGCTTCCAGGTGGCAGCCGCCGTTCGTGTTGATCTGCACGCTGGGCGTGCCGGTCGCCCTGATCCGCTGCGCGTCGCGGTCGGTGGCCACGTCGCCTTCGATCACGGCGCACTTCAGATCGAGGCCGGTCAGCGTCCGCTCCAGCAGCATCGTTTTGCCGGAGCCGGGAGAACCGATCAGATTGACCATCAGGACTCCCTTTTCGGCGAGAAGCTCCCTGATTTTCTGCGCGTAGCCCAGATCCGCCGCCATAACGGCCTGCTGTACGTCAATTTTTTTTCGTGTCATCGTCTTCCACCTCGATCGAATCAATGTTCAGTTCCATGCCCTGCTCCATCTGCGCGTCGGGCGAACCGCAGAAGGGGCACAGCACGCTCATGCGTTCTTCGCCCCACTTGCGGCCGCAGCGCGGACAGCAGACGAGAATCGGAACCGCCTCGATGTCCAATTCCGCGCCCTGCAGCCGCGAATCCCGAGACGCCGCCGCAAAGGCAAATCTCATGATCTCCGGCACGACCTGACGCATGGCGCCGATGCGCAGCGTCACTTTTTCTATTCTCTTCCAGCCGTTCTCTTCCGCCAAAGACTCGACGGAATCGATGACCGCCTTCACCAGCGAGAACTCATGCATCAGTCCACCTCCCAACTTACTTATTCTACTACACGGCGGCAAAAAAATGGCGGCGCCGGCGCGTTTTGTCGCAAATCATTGTTCTCCGAAACGCGGAGGCTGATATAATAGCGTTGCTTCGCTTTCATTCCAGAACTATGCCAGAGGTCATTCACGTGCCCAAACGCCATTTCACCGCCCGCCAACTTTTTTCTTCGCAAGGCGACGCTGCGGCCGCCCCGCGGAATGCGCCCCGCCGATGAGCGCCGAAAAGTTTCATCTCGAAGCCGCCGAAGCGCTGACCGCATGGTACAATTCCCACAAGCGCGACCTGCCCTGGCGCCTCGACCGCGATCCCTACCATATCCTCGTCTCCGAAGCCATGCTCCAGCAGACCCAGGTCGAACGGGTGAAAAGCTTTTACGCGCGCTGGATGGAACGTTTTCCCACGCTGACGTCGCTCGCTTCGGCAAGCGAAGACGACGTTCTGGCCTGCTGGCAGGGGCTGGGCTATTACAGCCGCGCCCGCAACCTCCGCCGCGCCGCTCGGCTCGTCAGCGGGGCCGGACTGAAAACGCTGCCCGCCGACGAAGAATTCCTGCGCTCGCTCCCCGGACTGGGACCGTACACCGTCGGCGCCGTCTGTTCCATCGCTTTCGACTTGCCGGTCCCGGCCATCGACGGCAACGTCAGGCGCGTGTTCTCGAGGCTGCTGGACATGCCGGATGACCCCGCCAGGGCCAAAGGGACGGCGCTGATCGCCGCCCACGCCGCGGCCATTTTGAAGCTGGGCTCGCCGCATATTTTGACTCAAGCGTTCATGGAATTGGGAGCGACCGTCTGCACGCCGGGAACGACCTGCCAATGCGGCCAATGCCCCGTCAGCCGCCTGTGTGCCGCACAGGCGGCCGGCACGCAGGCGCAGCGTCCCGTCAGCACGCGCCGGAACGTTGTCGAGCGGCGCCGCGGCGCGGCGCTGCTGATCCTCGTCCCCCATGGCTGCGCCGTGCGCCGCCGCCCCGCCGGCGGTTTGTGGTCCAGATTTTACGAGATCCCATGGCTCCGCGGCGAGGCGGACGAAAGCGCCGAAAGCTGTCTTTCCCGGCTGACCGCCGAGCTGCGGCTTACCGCCCCATGTCTCGACCTTGAGCTGGAAGAGACTTTGAAGTTCACGTGCTGGCAGGTGCGCCTTCATCTGTGGAGCTGCCGCATGCTGCAGCCGCCGGCCGGGTGCGATGCGTTTTCCGCGGATGAGCTGGCCGATTTCCCCATGCCGGCCGGCTTGAAGCGCCTCGTTCAGAAAGCGCTCGGGGAATCCGGCGAGAAGCAGCTCGAACTTTTCCCGCCGGTTCGGTAAATTGCCGTTTTTGTTGAAGCGTGCCCATTTCATTCCAAGGAGGAATTTTCCATGAAAGTCATCGTCTATGGCACCATGAACTGCCCCGACACCGTCGACGCGCTGCGCGAGTACAAAGCGCGCGGCGTCGATTTCGAATTCCGCGACATCGACGCCGACATCAAGACGCTGAAAGAGTTTCTCAAACTGCGCGACACGGAAGACGTCTTCGCCGAAGCTCGTCAAGAACACTTCGTCGGCGTCCCCTGCGTGGTCAGGGAAGACGGCTCGCTCACCCTCGACTGGGAATCGCTGCTGTAAAAATTTCCGCACGCCGAAAAGTCCGCATACGAAAAGGCCCTGACGTTTTTTTGCGTCAGGGCCTTCAGTTTTCTGGCTCCTCGAGCAGGACTTGAACCTGCGACCTAGTGATTAACAGTCACCCGCTCTGCCGACTGAGCTATCGAGGAATTCATTAAGAATGGAAAGAATTATACTCTTCACGCGCTCCGTGTCAAGAGGCAGACATGAAAAAAGCAGCCCGGCGCACATGTACCGGACTGCTTTTCTGTCGAAAAAAAATTAACGCTTGCTGAACTGGAACTTCGCGCGGGCGCCCTTTTGACCGAACTTTTTGCGTTCGACCATGCGCGGGTCGCGGGTAAGGAGCCCCGCCTTCTTCAGCACGGGACGAAGATCGGGATTCATCTTCAGAAGCGCGCGGGCCAAGCCGAGGCTGATCGCGCCGGACTGGCCGGTGAGGCCGCCGCCCTGGGCGTTGACGAATACGTCGACCTTGCCCTCGAGCCCCGTCACGACCAGAGGAGACAGAGCGCCGCTCAGCCAGTTGTGGCGAGGGAAGTACTCGGCGGTCTCGCGGCCGTTGACCAGGAACTTGCCTTCGCCGGCGGCGATATGGACGCGGGCGATCGCGTTCTTGCGGCGCCCCGTACCCCAGTAATAAGAAGTAGCCATCGAATCTCCTCCTTCTTTACAGAGTGATCGTCACGGGCTTCTGGGCCGCGTGAGGATGATTGGCGCCGGCGTAGACTTTCAGCTTGCGCCCGAAGTTCAGATGATTGTGTTTGGGAAGCATTCCCTTGATGATACGCTCAAGCAGGCGCACAGAGCTGCGCTTCATCGCCTCGCCGTAGGTCATTTCCTTGAATCCGCCGGGAAAGCCGCTGTAGGAATGGACCTTGGAAGTCTCCAGTTTGTTGCCGGTCAGGCCGACCTTGTCGGCGTTGATGATGACGACGAAGTCCCCCGTATCGACGTGAGGCGTATAGATGGGCTTGTTCTTGCCCGTGAGGATCAGAGCGACGCGCGAAGCCAAACGTCCCGCGGGGACGCCGGTGGCGTCGATCAGAAACCAGTTCCGCTGAACGGTCTCTTTGCGAGCCATGAATGTCCGGTTGCCGGTCATTCGAAACACTCTCCTTTTACATTCTTGTTTTGAGATACTGCATGAGATCGGACCGCCGGGCTCTGGGGAACCCAAGATGATCCAGTGTTTGGAGCGCAACCGTCACTTCATCGATCAGAGGCCGTAGGGAAGTGTGTGACAACTCTACCAGAGCTCGAACGAGGAGGCGCGTTTCTCACAATTGGATATTATACTCTCACAAGCAGCGGATTGTCCAGTGGTCCGGGCAATCTGCCTCGTTTTGCCACGGGTTTTCCGTCAACTTCTTTGAGATCGAGCGTCATGTCGATCTGAGCGCCGTGGCAGATGTAGCTGCCCACGCCGAAAGTGTCGGCTCCGGCCTCGGAAAGGACGCGGATCCGCTCGGGCGTCAAGCCGCCCGTCGCGACGATCTTGACGTGTTTAAACCCGGCCATGTCGAGGCGGTAACGGACCTCGCGGATCAATTCGGGAGTAACGCCGCCGCGCTCGCTGGGCGTGTCCAGACGAATGGCGCCAAGATGCGGCCCAAGCGCCTGGGCGACGCGGAGCGCTTCTTCGCTCTCGTCCTTGAACGTATCGACGAGCACGACGCGCGTTTCGCCGGCCGGCGTGATCTCGTCGTACACTTTAGCCAGTTTGAGCGTGTCACCGGCCATCAGGATCGCCGCGTGAGGAATGGTGCCGGAAGGGTTCTGTCCCAGCAGTTTGGCGCCGAGGATACAGCTGGCCCCGGCGCAGCCGCCGACTTTCACGGCGATACGCTCCATCACGGGCGCGACCGCGGGATGAACGTGCCGCGCGCCGAAACAGAGTACGGGCTTGCCGTCCGCGGCTTCGACGCACTCGCGGGCCGCCGTCGCCCAGCTGGTCGAAGACGCCAGCATGCCCAGCAGCGTGGTCTCGTACATGCCGAAAGCGCCGTACGGCCCGGTCAGGCGCATCAGCGTATCTTTCGGCTTGAAAGGCGTGCCCTCGGGAACGGCGTCGATGCGGACGTTTTTCCCGCGGAGAAGGCGCGCCGTCTCCTCCGCGCCGGCGAAAATGCCGCTGCGGCGGGCGAATACCTCCGCCACGACCGGGGTGTTGAGAAGCCCCATATGGTCAAGCAGATCGCGGGTCCTGATGAAATAAATGTCCGTGGTCAGACCGTTGAGAATTTCCTCATGCGTTGCGCTGGGCAGACGGTCAGGGGAAACTTCTACCGACGCGACGTCTTTCAAAGTTTCGATGCTTGCAGTTGACATTGAACACGGATCTCTTTCGTATTTAGAGAACGATCAGAACAAGGGAATTGAGCATGAACAGAGCGCAGACGACCACGGTGATCTTGGACAGGCCGGAAAAGCGGGACCACTGGTTGGCCGTAGGATCGGCCAGCGTTGCTCCGCCGAAGATACCGCCGCGGCCCTGTTTGCGCGGCTGAAGCATGACCACGATCATCAGCACCACGCACAGGAGAATCTGGACAATCGCAAGAAAAGTTTTCACTGGAGCGCACCTCCGAAAATTTTTACTGAGTTTTTCGTATCCATCTTACCCGATGAATTCCGAATGATTCTACCACAAAATTCCGCCGGGGGAAAATCGTCCAGCGGGGCGACCTCAAGAGGCATGTCTGCGCGCCTGACTTTTCAGCTTTTCAGGCCGTGCAGCATTTCGATAAAAGCCTGCGACGCCTTGGCCCGGTGCGACAATTTCGCTTTCGTCTCCGCCGGCAGCTCGCCGAACGTCAGGTCATATCCTTCGGGAATGAAAAGCGGGTCGTAGCCGAAGCCGTTCCCGCCGCGCTTCTCCTGAATCACGCGGCCGTTGCAGTAGGCCAGCGTCCGCCAATGAACGCTTCCGTCGGGAAAGGCCAGCACGAGCGCCGCAGCGTAGCGGGCGAAACGGTCCGACTTGTCGGCCATGTTGGCGATCAGCCACTGGCGGCAGGCTTCGTCGTCTTCGCCGCCGACACGCGAAGAATAAATGCCCGGCCGCCAGTCCAGCGCGCGCACTTCGATGCCGCTGTCGTCGCTGATGGCGGGCAGCCCCGTATGTTTTGCCCAGGCGCAGGCTTTCAGCGCCGCGTTTTCCAGAAAAGTGGCGCCGGTCTCCTCCACGTTCAGCGGGCGTTCGCAACCGCCGCCGAAGATCAGCTCGATCCCGAGCGGCGCGAGAAGAGCGCAGAACTCTTCGTACTTGTGCCGGTTGCCGCTGGCGATCACCAATTTTTGCAGTGAAACGCCGTCCATCACGATCATTTACGGACCTCCTCGTCAGCCCACCGCAGCACATGCCGCTGCAGCGCCATCAGTTCGTGGATCCCCGCCGACGCCAGATCGAGCATCCCCGCCATCTCCTCGCGGGAGAAGACGCCGCCTTCGCCCGTTCCCTGCACTTCGATAAAATCGCCCTGTCCGTTCATGACGACGTTGAAATCGACCTCGGCGGTGCTGTCTTCCTCGTAACACAGATCCAGCAGCAGCTGCCCCCGCACTTTTCCGACGCTGACGGCCGCCACCGGTGATTTGAGCGGCAATTTTTCGAAAGCCCCCTGTCCGCGCAGCCAGCGCAGCGCGTCGACCAGCGCCACATAGGCGCCGGTGATCGAAGCGGTGCGCGTGCCGCCGTCCGCTTGGATCACGTCGCAGTCGAGCGTGACGCAGCGCTCGCCCAGCGCGTCAAGATCCACGGCGGCGCGCAGAGAACGGCCGATGAGGCGCTGGATTTCCTGGCTGCGTCCGTTGATCCGCCCTTTTGTGGAATCCCGCGGCACGCGCGTCATCGTCGAGCGCGGCAACAACGAATATTCGGCCGTCACCCAGCCTTTGCCCTGTCCGCGCAAAAAGGGCGGCACTTTGTCCTCCACCGTAGCCGTGCAGAGCACTCTGGTGCGCCCGCAGGAAATCACGCAGGAGCCTTCGGCGTAAACGTTCCAGTTTCGTTCCATGGTCACGGGGCGAAGCGCGTCAGCCCGTTCTCTCGTCAAAGTATGAATCTCTTTCGCCTCCATAAACGATGGACAGTTTTTCTCTGTCCTCGGCAATTTTGAAAAATACAAGATCAGCGCGCACGAGCGTTTTCTGCGCGCTGACCTCTCATTCAGCCGTTCGCGTTTTCCAATCCCCAGGGGTCGGAAAGGCGAATCGAGCCGACGTTCTGCACCCAGCGGCCTTCCTGAAGGAAATAGACCTGTTTGACCGGCAGGAAATTCTCCACGACCGTGCGCACGATTCCCGTCAGCATCAGCAAAGCGCGCTCTTCGGACATCTTTCCCAGGCCGGCGGCGAAGCCCTGCGGCAGATCAAGATAAACGGCGATGCCGTCGCGATAGACGTGTTTCGCTTCGATCACGTTGGCCCAGCTTTCCGAAGATTCCCGGAAGACCGCGTTCACGGCCTGGACGATCTCGTCTTCCTGCACTTCGGACAGGACCTTCATGCTGGCTTTCACCATGCCGTCGCGCCCGAGCGGGTATACCACAAGCTCTTTGCGCGGCCCCACGACGCTGTCGTTCGAATCCCCGGCCGCCAGGAGACGCTGCAGGTCCTCCGTATTGGAGACGATATTTTCCTGTTTGAGCACGTTCTTGCGGTCAAGCATCTTCAAAAACAGATCGGCCCCATAATAACCTGCCGCCAGAAAGATCACCATCACGCTCAGCTGCGCCAGCACGCGCAGAAAAAACGGCGCGCGCCGCCGCGGCTGATAATATTCCTCACGGTCGGGCATTCGCGGTCGGCGCGAGATTTCATCGTTCACTGTCGATCACTCCTCAAATAGGATCTCTTTCCCAAGAACTTTCGGGAATTAACGGTTGATGAAATTTATTATACCTGATGCAATCGATTCCGCCATTCGCTGCTGATACGCCGGCTGCGCCAAACGCTTCGCTTCCGACAGCTCAGTGATGAATCCCGTCTCGATCAGCACCGACGGCATGACCGCGCCGCGCAGCACCCAGAAAGGCGCCTGAGCGACCCGCTTCATGTCCAGCCGGCTCTCCTGCCCCGCTTTGAACAGCTCCTCGGCCAGGTCGGTACTTTCGTCGATCTTGGCATTCTGCTGCATGTTGCCCAAGATCGACAGCAACATTTCAGTTCTCTTGTCCGACGATCCCTTCTTGCCGGAACTGTCCTCGGCTATCTCGGCGTTTTCGATTTTCGCCAGCGTCATGGCGTCTTTGTCGGTCGGCAGAGCCATGATGTAGATCTCCACGCCTTTGGAATGGCGCCCTTTGGGCAAAGCGTTGAGGTGGATGCTGATAAACACGTCCGCTTTCCAGTCGTTCGCCATCTGCGTGCGTTCCCGCAGCGTGGGATAGGTATCCCCTTCCCGGGTCATCCGCACGGTCACCGCTCGCGAACGCAGTTCTTTCGCCACCCGCTTGGCAATCTGCAAGGCGAGGTCTTTCTCCCGATAGCCGTGCGCCATGGCGCCGGGATCCTTGCCGCCGTGTCCCGCGTCGATGACGACGAGCTTCTTGCCCTTGCGGGAGCGCGGCGCCGGAGAAGGCGGCTTTTTTTCACGGGCTTTGTCCTCTCCGCCTTTTGCGCTCAGGATCTTATCATCCTTCTGACTTCCGTCCCTCGCGGAAAATTTCTCGTCCTCGTTTCGACGCGAGGTTTTGTCGTCCAGTTTGAAATCCATGACAAGACGGTAAGGATCGCTCAATATGAAGACTTTGACCGTTCTGCCGGGAAAAGAAAAATCCAGCCGCGCCGTGGCGTCGTTTTTAACCGACAGGGTTATGTCGGAACGCGCGGATTTGAGCTCGCGCCTCCGCGAGGCATTTATCGGCGCAAGCACCACGGTCAACGTTTCATCCTGAACAGTATACGAAGGTTCGGCGGAGCCCTCGAGATCGATGACAGCCCGCGCATCGGCATGATCGCCGCCCCATCTCAGCGCCTTCAGCCGGGGAAGGTCCTGCGCCTTTTGCTGTCCCTGCCGCAGGGATTGCCGCTGTGACGCGTCGTTGGCGGGCGTTTTCTTCCGATCGACCGTTTTCCGCTCCGCCGGGGGCGTTTGCCGCTTTCCCGTTCCTGACCATTGCAGCGCCGCGTTTCGCCCGTTTCTCTTCAGAAATTGCGAGAACACGCTCAATACCGTGTCAGTATCAACCCACCAGTGCCCGTCCTCCATGCGCGCCCGTGCCGGCAGAGCGACGACGCTGTAACCAATCCACACGACCGCCGCGCCGCGCACGAAGCGCAGCCCGACGGGAGCCTGCACGACCAGTTCCTCTTTTTCCTGCCGGGTCTGATATCCAAGGCCTGACGCTATCTGATCCACCGCCGCCATGCGGAGCGAATGAAACTCCCTCACCTCCGCGCTCCCGGATACTCCGGCGCCGGTCCACTGCCACATGTTTGCGCCGGCACTCGGAACGGCCAGAAGGCAAAGGAAAACGACAAGCGCGAAGTTCAAACATTTATTTTCCAGCCACCGCAATATCGTCCACCACCATTGTGCAGCCGCCGAAACGGTCGTAGAACCGTAAATCGCCGCCTACTTCAATAATTTTATGCAGGAAATCGCACAGATTTCCGGCGATCGTCACCGCGGAGACGGGACGAAAAACGCCGTGCTTACGATACAGCCCTCGCGCCGCCAGCGAAAAATCCCCGCTGACCGAGTCAACCGTATGCAGCCCCATCAGCTCAGTGACACAGAAGCAGTCGTCGTAAACCGCCGCAAGTTCCTCCGCCGAACGCGTTCCAGGCACGACGAACAGATTGCTCACGTCGACGTCGGGCAAAGAAGAAAGCCCGCGGCTGCCGTTCCCCGTCGAAACTGTTCCGAGACGTTTTCCGTATTGCAGATTGCTCAGCCAGGAAACGAGACGGCCGTGGTCAAGCAGAACCGTCCGCTGCGTGGCAACGCACTCGGCGTCGCAGGCGGCCGTTCCCATGCCGCTATAAAGCCGCCCGTCGTCCACAAGCGTCACAACGGGGGAAGCCACCCGTTCCCCCATTTTATCGGCCAGAAGCGTCAGCCCCTTGCAGACATTCGAGGCGAAGAACAGCTCCGACAGGGCGCCCAGAAAGGAAGCGACGACCTCCGGCTCAAGGATGAGCGTATAGCGCCCCGTCGGCAAAGGCTCACCGTGCAGCGGGCGTACCGTGCGCGCGACAGCCTCGTCGACCGGCAACCGGGAAGAGAGCGCCGCCCGAGAACGCCCGTCCACACTTGTTCCGCCAATCTCGACGGCCTCGCCGTCCTCCGCCAGCAGAGTGACGCCAGTTTCGCCGGTAGCGGAGCGGCCGTGACAGGAAACGCCATAGCTGTTGATCGTCAGCGATTCTTCCCAGCCGATAAAAATACTGGCATCGCGCACCTTGCGCACGCGCCGGTCGAGAGCTCGGGCCCGACGACTCATTTCCATACAGAGTTCGATCTGTTCCCGGGGATCCCACGCGACCAAATCAGGATCATAAACGCCCAGATCAATCGCCGGAGCCGTCGGCTGCGTCCTCGCAAAAACGACGTCGTCCTCCGCGGCTCCATGCCGCGCATTGCGAAAAGCGTCTTCACACAGCGCGGCGGCGGCGTGGTCGTCGATATCATAAAGGCTTGCCACGCCCTGGCGATGCTCCCGGTCCAATATGCGCAGCCCGAGACAATCGGAAATCGAAGCATGACTTTTTTCCAGCGCCTCATCGCAGACCGAAAACGAGCGACTGCCGTAACTGCACCAGACACATTCCGCCGCCAGCGCTCCGCCGGCTTTGGCACAAGAAAGCATGCGTTCGAGCAAACGCTGGGCCCTGTTGATATCCATCCGGACGACCCCTACATCCTCAATCCCAAACGAGCCCACGGCAAAAGATCTTCGGGGACCGACACGCCGAAATGGTACCCGGGACGTCCTCTGCCATGGTAATCGGAGCCCGCCGTGACCTCGAGACCGTTCGCCGCCGCCAGCGCTTTGTAGGCCTCGCTCTGCTCCCTGCTGTGGTGCCCCGAATAACATTCAAGCCCCCAGAGTCCAAGCGATTTCAGCCAGCGCAGAACATCCGGCAGCTCCCGGATATCCGGGCACGTCTGCACCGGATGCGCCAGCACGGAAAGGCCGCCCGCACGATGAATCGCGCGGATCGTTTCTTCCGGCGACAAACTGACCTTGTGAACGTACGCCTTCCCTTCCCGTCCCAAATACTCCGAGAAGGCCGTCGGCACGTCGTGGACAACTCCCTTGCGGATCAGCGCATAGGCAAAATGCGGACGTCCGATAACGCCCTTCCCCGCCTCATCCTGGACGTCCTTCAGCGTTATCGGGATCCCCAGTTCGTTCAACTTGGCAAGAACCCGGCGATTGCGCTCCTCGCGATAATATTGGATTTTTGCCAGCGCCGCGCGGAACTCTTCGTCCTGAGGATCATAATTATAGCCCAAGATATGCAGCGTCCGCGGATATTCTGCAGAGATCTCCACTCCCGAAACAGCTCTGATGCCCAACTTGCGGCACATCGACATGAAGGCGGGAACGCCTTTCATCGTATCATGATCGGTCAGCGACATCACCGCCAGCCCGCGTTTTTTGCCAAGGCGCGCCAACGCTTCGGGAGAATCGCTCCCATCAGAGCAGAAACTGTGAAAATGCATGTCAACGCGCATCATTTATGTTCGTCCGCCTTTCGCGAACACACTTCCCGTTTCAAGATGCCCATGAACGACGGCAACCGCGCCGCAAAACATGGTATCAACTCCTTTCGTCGTCCTGCCGAAAAGCCGACAAAACGACCGACTGCGTTAACTATAACAGAATTTAAGCCATTTTGCGAAAGGGAACCGGGCGCTCCGCCATAAATTGGTATTTTCTCCTATTTTAAGCTCAGCGCGAGATTCTCTTCCCGCGAATCCCGCCGGTACCGCGCAAGAGTCGGTAAAAAGCCCCGCTTCGGCCGAAAAAGAGCAAAAAAAACCACGACTTCCGTCGTGGCGAACTGACCATGGTGGGCCGCAGAAGATTTGAACTTCTGACCTCTCGGTTATCAGCCGAGTGCTCTGACCAACTGAGCTAGCGGCCCTCTCTCTTGAATACACGAGGATTGTACCACAAAATTCTCATTTGTGAAGCCCTGAAATCTACTTTTCCTCCGAAGATAAAGCTCGTCATCATGCCCGGTCGAAAACAATCAAATCACAGGAGCAACGCGACGGCCGCAAACCCAGGAGAGCGCTCGAGACTTATGCCGATTCCAATTAAAAAGCATAACCCCAAATCGGTACCGCTTCTTCAACCCTCCCCCAATCGTCGCAAAAAGTCCCGCACGATCGTCGGACCTTGCGGGGCTTTCAAATTCTCGTCGGATCCTCGGGCGCCTTGGCTTTTCTTTCGATATTGACCGCGCGCCGTTTTTCAGATAAACCCATTTGATTCACGCGAGACAACGAATGAAATTAAGTTCACCCATTTTGTATAAAACATCAATGCGCAAACGGCCGTTTTCGTGTATTATGTGCATCATTGAGACGGGATCGTCGTATCCCGTCCGATTCTTTGCGGAGGTGAATTTTTATGGAACTGAGAAAATTGAAAAGATCTTTTATAGGCGTCATGTTGGGCGTCATGGTCGCGGGCAGCTTGCCCGCTTTTTCCGGAACGTTGCCGCCTGAAGCGCTGACCGCCGACAGTCCCGTCGCCGATCTGGTCGAGAAAGTCGGTCATGCAGTCGTCAATATCGACGTCGAAGGCACGGTCACTCGCACGGTAAACCAGGGGCTGCCCAACGATCCCTTCTTCAGGGAATTCTTCGGCGACATGTTCCGCGAGTACACGCGCCGCGTTCCCATGAAGGGAGCCGGAAGCGGCTTCGTCGTCTCCAAGGACGGGCGCATCCTCACCAACAACCACGTGATCGACGGCGCCGACAAGATCACGGTCACGTTCTTCGACGGCAAGACCATGGAAGCTTCGGTGATCGGACGCGATCCGACGTTCGACATCGCCGTGATCAAGGTTGACGGCAAAGACCTTCCCACGCTCGAGCTGGGCGACAGCGACAAGATCCGCGTCGGCGAAACCATGGTCGCCATCGGCAACACGCTGGGGCTGGGGCTGGAGCCCACCGTCACGGTGGGCGTCCTTTCGGCGCGCAACCGCAGCATTCACTTGCAGAATTTTAACTTCGACGGCTTCCTGCAGACCGACGCTTCGATCAACCCCGGCAACAGCGGCGGCCCCCTGCTTGACATGCAGGGACGAGTGATCGGCATCAACACGGCCATCATCCCCTCGGCCCAAGGGATCGGCTTCGCGATTCCCATCAACATGGCCAAGCAGGTCATGAACGACATCGTCGCCTACGGCAAAGTCCGCCGCGGCCAGATGGGCGTCTATCTGCAGCCTATCACCGAAGACATCGCGTCGGCTTTCGAGCTGAAGAACACCAAAGGCGCCCTGATCGCCGACGTGGTTCCCGACTCCCCCGCCGAAAAGGCCGGCCTGAAGCGCGGCGACGTCATCGTCAAGCTCGACGGCAAAGAAGTGGAAGACAGCGTCAAGCTGAGCACCTCGGTGCGTCAGCGCATGGCGGGCGACAAGATCAATCTCGAAGTGCTTCGCAACGGCAAGACCATGAACTTCTCGCTGACGCTTGCGGAAGTGGACACCACGGTCGCCGACGCCAGCACGGCGGAGAAAATCGGCTTCACCGTGGCAACGATCACTCCGGAACTGCGCAAAGAGCTGAAGCTCTCGGAGCGCGACAGCGGCCTGGTCGTCACCGAAGTGGAAGAAAAATCCCTGGCGGCTCGCTCCGGCCTGCGCCGCGGCGACATCATCCTCCAGGCCGGCGGCCGTGAAGTGAACAACTCCGGCGACCTGTTCAAGATTATCGGTTCCACCAAGAGAAACCGCGTCCCCCTGCTGATCCGCAGATACGGCCGCACGCAGTACCTGCCTTTGAACGTCAAATAATACTACTTCTCAATTAAAAGGCTGAACACAAGGACGCTGCGAGGGAGATTCACAAAGCGAGCTGCGCAGACTGCGTAGCAGTCGAGATAGTTCTGAGCGACTGAACTCCCTCGCAGCGCCCGGCAAACTATGTTAATGCTTTTTATCAAGAAATAGTATAAGCTTTCCGGTTCCACAAACGAACGCCGGGATGCGGCGGACTTTTTCGTCTCCTGCATCCCGGCTTTTTCTGTCGAAGCGATAGGCGCGGCAAACAAAACGATCCCCGCCACTGGACTCGTTTTTTCCGAATCCAGCGGCGGGGATCACGTCATACTTTCAATGCGCGCTCTTCAAGACAGCGCTGTAAAAGATCGTTTCTACTTTTGGGCAGGCTGAGCCGGAGCCGGTTTGTTCACCGTCACCGTGGGCAAAGCGGCGAACTTGGGAGTGCGCTTGTTCATTTCCTTCATCACCGCGCTCGTCACGTCGAGCTTGGGGACTGCGCCAAGAAGCAGCTGACGGCTCACGACCGCCTGAACCTTGGGATTTTTCTTCTGCCACGCCTCCGTTGCCGCCATCAGTTCCGACTGCAGAACCGCCAGCACGGCATTGCGCTCGACCGCCATCTGCTGCTCCAGCGCGGCCTGTCCCTGCCTGATGATCTCCTGCGCCTCGGGCGAGTTCTCCCGGCCGCGGTACAGAGCCACCAAGTCGTTGTATCCCTTCTGAAGCACTTTCTGCACCTCGTTCAGGTGCTCCTGTCCCTTCTTGCCGGGAGTCGACTGAGCCAAGATCCTCTCCGCATCCACCACCGCGATCTCCGTGGCCGGGGCCGTTCCCGCCGCCACACCCATCAGCAATACCGCCAGAAAAATCGTCATCACTCGTCTCATCGTAAACCCTCCACACAGAAAAGAATTTTAATTTTCACATCACATTGTACCACAAAGAAGAGGGCGGATCTCAACCGCCAATCCGCCCTCTTCGCCTTGAAGGTCAGTTCGTTTTTTTGCCGCTCTGCAGCAGACGCTCCAGCTTCTCCACGCGCGCGTTCACTTCGGCCATCTGCTCGGCCTGGCGCATGTTGGTCTGCCGCAGCGAGGCCACTTCGGCCTGCAGCTCGGCGTTTTCCTTCTGCATCACGTAGACGCTGCTGATCGGACCCTTACGGTAGCGCTCGGGAATCTGATCCTTGTCTTCTTTCCTGCCGATCTTCCAGGTCAGTCCGGCGTTGGCCATCGACTCGCCGTGGTGGGTGACGGACACGCCGGCATGCACCATGAAGTCTTCCTTTAGGTAGTGCGCCCAGCCGAGGGCCAGCGCGTACTCGCCTTTGTACGCTCCGAAGCCGGCCATGATCTGGCTGGGCTCGACGGGGTCGTACTGCATCGGCTTCAAAGCACTTAGCGCCGAGCCGAGCGCGCCGACGTTCTTGATGTCGCGCCGCAGGCTGCCCATCTGGTTGTAGACGTTGCCGAAGTTGTTGTAGATGTTGTTGATCTGGTTGTCTACGGCGCTCAAAGCGTCGCCGACGTTGTGATACGTGCCGCCGCGGATGATGTAGGTGGGGGCGGAAACGCTGCCGTCGTTATTGACGGTCAAGCCGTACTTCTCGCCGCCGAGGTGGGTGGCGATGCTCGACGAGACGCCCCACAGCTGCGAGCCGTTGACCGCGTCGGTACTGGTCTGAGTGACGTCTCCCTTGGCGACGTTGACGATCTTGTGGCCGGTCGCGTCGAAGCCTTTGGCGGTGACTTTGCCGGCGAAGGTGGGGGCGTCGACGACGCCGATCTTGATGGCGCCGCTGTCGTTGCTCAGATTGATGTTGCTGCCCGCTTTGAAGTTGAGGGTGTTGTCGGTCTTGTTGACGGTCTTCACTTGCGTTCCGTCGATCTGGGCGTCCCAGCTGGTCATGGCGTTGCCGGAGATGTTGGCGATCTTGTCGTCCACGGCCTTGAGCTGGTCTTCTGTAGCCGCCTGACCGGAGGTGATGTGAAGGGGATCCCAGGTCTTATTGGTCAGCCCGTTGACGGTGCCTTTGTTACCGCTGTTGATGGTGAGCTGGCCGGTGGTCGTGCCGGAAGAGTCTTTGACGTCGAATTTCAGTTCGTTCTTGAGGCCGACGGTCAGTTTGCCGCCGTTTACCTTCGTCTCGGTGTTGACGCCGTCGCCGGCGACGTGAAGTGTCTCGCCGAGTTTCTTGTTGACGGTGCTGCCGTCGTCGGCCTTGAAGGTGAGGCCTTTGTTCACCGTGGCGCCGGTCTCGGCGATCTTGGAGTCCAGCGCCTTGAGCTGCGCCACGTTCACCGCGTCGGTGTCGGCGCTGCCGGCGGCCACGTTGGCGATCTGCCGGGTCGCGTTGGCGTTCCCCACGGAAACGGCTCCGTAGGAGCCCTTCACCGTGCCGCGCACGAGCGTGTCCATTGCCGCGCTGCTACCGGCAGGCACGTAGACGTTCGACAGCATTTGGCGATCGGCCGCGCTGAAAGCCCCCAGCGCCACGCCGCCGTCGACGGAAGCGTTGGCGTTGTGTCCCAGGATGACGGCGTTCGAGGCGTTCGTCGCCGCGGCGCTGTCTAGCGAGCCGATGATGACGTTGTGGCTCTTGCCGTCCATGCGGCGCCGGTCGCCCAGGACGATATTGAACTCGCCGTTTTTGACGGTGTTCTCCGAGCCGATCACGGTGACGCGACTGACATTCTCGCCGACGTTCTTGTAGCCGTTGAGCAGGTTGAGGTCGCTCAGTTTATTGCTTGTGCCGGTCAGCGTATTGTTGACGCCCATCAGCTGGGATCGGCGCGTCCAGTCGGCCGTGTTGCCGCCGCCGATGGCCAGTGTCGCTCCGCCGCCGTTGGAATCCTTTATGGCGGTGCGGAGCTTATCCGCCAGATCTTTAGCCGAGGAACCACCGTTGGACGGAGCGGAAATGTTGGCAATGGAGTTGGTGATCTCGTTGCCGGCGCCGAATACCAGAGAACCGTTGGAATTGAAGGTTCGGTTCGCCGTACCGACGACGCTGTTCGCCACGCCGGAATACCTAGAAGACGAGGTTGCCGATTCAACGCTGTTCAAAGAACCCATGACCGTCGCGCCGAAGTTCTGTCCGGCATACGTTGACCAATTACTGCCGTTGTATCTCCCGGAAATAATCGAGTAAGCGCCGCTCACCGTGGAGAACGCTCCCTGATTGTAGCTGTTGGTCCCGACGGTCGTGGCGTTGACGTTGATTCCCGTCGCTCGCGTGTTGGCGCTGTCGATGTCCACGTCTCCCAGCTTGCCTTTATAATTGTGGGTGCCCACCATCAGGCTGCCCGTACGGGCAAAGGTATTTTCGCCGATGGCGATGCCGCCCGCTTCCTTGGACGGATCCGCAGGAATACTCGGATAACCGCTGAAGGTTGTCTGCCCGAAAGCAAACAGTCTTTCCTGGTTGCCTGCCATGTTTTCCACTCTGGCGTTCTGGCCGATAGCAATGCTGCCGCTCTGATCGACATAATTGTCGATGTATGACTTGTTGCCGATGGCGATGTCGCCGCTGCCTCGGCCGCCGTTGCTGTCCTTGATCGTCGCTTCCATACCGATGGCCACGCTGTTATGGCTCATGGTATTTGCCTTGACGCCGGCAGCCAGAGAATTGTCGCCCTTGGCTCCGTCGTTGTTGTAATTGCTGCCGTTTCCCGTCTCCGTGGATCTGACGCTGTAATAATGCGTTTTCTCCGCATCGGCGGCCGCTTTTATCTGCTTCAGCTGCGCCACGTTGACGGCGTCTGTATCTTCCGTGCCGGCCGCCACGTTCGTAATCTGGCGGGTGATCTTGGTGTTCCCTGTCGAATCGCCTACGGAAACGGCTGCCGCCGTGGATTTCCATACGCCGGTGGCGTCGGAATTGTGGTTCGCGCCCAAAGCGTCATAACCAACGGCGCCCTTGTCCACTGAAGCCACGGAACCCGCGCCGAGCCCCACGCCGCCAGCCTTTTGTACGTCTGCATTATGCCCGATGACAACAGCGTCAGAAACCTTTAATTCTTTTTCCGCATCGGCAGAACCTAAGACAATGCTGTGGTTTGCACCGGTCAGCTTGCGTTTGTCGCCCAAGAGAAGCGCCGTCTTAGTGCCGGTCACTGTGTTTTCGGAGCCGATGACGGACACGTGCTCGACGTTAGCAGCGGTGTTCTTGTAGCCGTCGAGCAGGTTGTACTTGCTGACCGCGCCGCTTGCCCCGGTCAGTTTGTTGCCGACGCCTATCATCTGGGACGACTGGGCATATTCGGCGCTATTGGCGCCGCCAACGGCAAGAACGGCGCCGCCGGCACTTTTTGCTGTTCCGTCCATCAAGGCCTTTTGCATATCGACGACTGAATCAAAATGCTTGCTGTAAGCGGAAGTGTCGAAGCTCGCGCTGGATTCTTTCACGCTGTTCCCGGCGCCGATCACAATGGCTCCATTACTGTTGGTCACCTTATTGGCGACGCCATTGATCACGTTGGACACTCCGCTGCTGGATGAACCGTTCATCGATTCGTTCGAATTCAGAGTGCCGACTATGGTAGCGAAAGCGTTTTTAGTTGCGTTTAAAAAATTTAAGGGACTAGACGCATCATATTGACTGCTTTGAACATTGTAGCTGCCGAGAGTTGTCGCAAATCCGCCCCCGGTGTAAGAATTCGTGCCCAGCGTTGTGGACGCCACGCCGAACTGTCTTATTTTGTCCGCCGTTGTGTCGCCGATCGCGATGTTCCTCGTCTCCAACGTGTGGGCGCCGATCTGGATGGAACCGGTACGGGCGTAAGAATTGGTCCCCACGGCGATCCCTTCCGGCAAATTCTTTTTGGCACCGTTGTTGGAATGAATGTTCATTCGTCCCCAAAAATCAGGGCCGGTTACCGTCTCCCCGAACGAAAGCACGGCTTCCTGCGTGCCGCCGCCGATGATGACTTTGGCGTTTTTGCCTACGGCGATGTTCGTCCCGTCGTTGGCGGGGCTGATATCGTAAGCGATCGGATTGGCGCCGTTCGAAACGATATCGTTCGCGTCCTCCGCTTTCGACGGCACGGCCTTCATCAGCATCAGGCCGAGCGCCACGGCCGCCAGCGCGCCGCCTTTTACGACGGGCGAGCGGCGTTTTTCACCAAGAGGGGCGTCCCCTCCCCCGCCATAATTCGCTTTTGCTTCAATCTTTTTTCCCATTCGTACCAACCTCCACTTTCAAGTTCAAATTAACGCAATTAAGCTGCGTTACAACCTCAACCCAACTTCATCCCAGTTTCAATCTCGATCATTTTAACAGGCAATACCTTCACAAGCAAGTATCTTCCGATATGTTGCTCATAGATTTCTCACATTCAATCTGCCATTCGTCGGCTATCATCCAGTCGATCGTTACGAAGTCGGTCCACGCCGGGCATCTTTTCATGAAAAACGCCGTTCGGTTTGTCAGATAATCTCGCCATTTTCCGACAGCTGTACGAAAAAATTTTTTTTCTAAAAAAGTGAGGGACCGCGCGCTGAAAAAATAGCGCGCGGTCCCTTGTGTTTTGCCGTGAGTTTTACATTTTCTCTTTGAAACAACCGTCGTTTTTGTCCGTCCGCTCGACGTTTCGCGCGTCAGAATGACACTTTCGGGGCCTGGGCTTCGCCGGCGTCGCCCAGTTCGAAGAAATCGGCGTGACGAAACCCGGTCAGCGCCGCCACCAGCGACGAGGGGAAGGAGCGTACGGCCACATTGTACTCGCGCACGGCGCCGTTGTAATAACGGCGCGCCAGCTGCAGGTCGTCTTCGAGGCGGCTCAGCTCGCCCATGAGGTCGCTGAAGGCACGGTCGGCCTTGATCTGGGGATAGGCTTCGGCGACGGCAACGAAGCGTCCCAAAGCGGCGGTAAGGGCGCTCTCGGCGGCGGCGATTTCGCGGGGCGAACCGCTTCCCTGCGCCGCGCGGGCCTGCGTAACGCTGAGCAGCAGTTCTTTCTCGTGCCCAGCCAGGCCCTTTGCCGACGCGACGAGATTGGGCACCAGATCGTGGCGGCGTTTCAGCTGCACGGAAACGCCGCTCCAGCCTTCGTCCCGGCGCGAACCGAAGCGCACCAGCCGGTTATAGACGGTCACGCCCCACAGCCCGACTAGGGCGGCCGCGATAACGTAAAAAACGCTTGGGTTCATCGAGAAACCTCCTTTGCAGAGATGGCGATCCTTTCAACGGAAGTATACCAAAAAAGGGCGCCGGCCGCAGCGTTTTTCCTTCCTCTCCACAAAAAAAACGGAGCGAGACAACGATCACCGTTTCTCTCGCTCCGTTTTTTTGTTCCGATCAGGCGTTCTTTTTCGGGACGCCCAAAACAACGTCCTTGTGCGAACTTACGTTCGGCTGCGAATCAGGCCTTCAATTTGCCGTCGTTGTCGAAGTCGTCCAGGGCTTTGGAAACGACCTTGGCGAGGCCGATCAGGGCGATCAAGTTGGGGAACACCATGATGCCGTTGAAGAAATCGGAAAGCTCCCAGACGAGGTCGAGCTTGAGGACGGAACCGACGACGACGAAAGCGACGACGATGAGACGGTAAGGCGTCAGCCCCTTGTTGCCGAACAGGTACTTGATGTTCTGCTCGCCGAAGAAATACCAGCCGATAATCGTCGAGAACGCGAAGAAGAGCATGCAGATGGCCACGAAGGAAAGTCCCCAGCCGCCGAGGCCGACCTTGAACGCGTTCTGCGTCAGCGAGATGCCGCTGGTCTTGCCGTCGAGGACGCCGGTGACGAAAATGACGAAGGCCGTCATGTTGAGGACGATGAACGTGTCGATGAAAACGCCCATGATCGCGGCAAGGCCCTGCTCCGCCGGGTGCTTGACCTTGGCGACGGCGTGCGCGTGAGGCGTGGAGCCCATGCCGGCCTCGTTGGAGAATAGGCCGCGGGCGACGCCGTAACGGACGGCTTCCTTGATCGTCGCGCCGATCAGGCCGCCGGTCGCGGCCTTGGGATCGAAAGCGCCGTCGATGATCATCCAGAACATATGGGGGATCCGCGCGCCGAAACGAACGAGGATGTACAATCCGCCGAGGATATACAGACCCGCCATGATGGGCACGATCTTTTCGGTCAGAGAGGCGATGCGCCCGATGCCGCCGAAGAACACGTAGGCGGAGATGGCGCCGATGACGCAGCCGACGATCAGGCGGTTCGTGCCGAAGGCGTTGCTGAACGCGTCGGCGATGGAATTGGACTGCACCATGTTGCCGATGAATCCGAGGGCGATGATGATGGCGATCGAGAAGAAGATCGCCATCGGCCGGCAATGAAGACCTTCGGTGATGTAGTACGCCGGGCCGCCGACCACGTTGCCGAGGTCGTCTTTGCCCTTGTAGGTCTGGGCCAGAACGGCTTCGGCAAAGATCGTGCCCATGCCGAAGAACGCGGCGATCCACATCCAGAAGATGGCGCCGGGGCCGCCCATGGCGATGGCCGTGGCCGCGCCGGCCAGATTGCCGGTGCCGACTTGAGCGGCAATGGCCGTAGCCAAGGCCTGGAAGGAGCTCATGCCTTCCTTGCCGGCGCGCTCGCCGAAGAGCGTCAGGCCGCCGAACACCTGTTTCCACGCCTGACCGAACTTGCGGATCTGAACGAACTTGAGCCGAAGCGTAAAGTACAGTCCTGTACCGCAAAGAAGAGGAATAAGGCAGTAAAGTCCCCAGATAAAACCGTTCGCTTTTGAAACCAGTGCCGTTAGTTGGTCCATATACGAAAGCCTCCCTAGAATTAATAAAAACAGCAAGTCACTGCAACGGAATTTCACCTGATTGAAAGCCCTGCACAAACTTTGGGCAGAAAGTTGTGAAAAGCTTACAAACCATACTGGTATTATGCGTTTTCTTTCACGAATTTACAACAGATACTTTACGGCAAAAAAATCTTTAGAATTAAAAATATATTCATGTTTTTAATGCATCCACGAAGGAAATCGCCCCGTTTTCTTCGCCCAAGGGCATCGCTCCGCTTTCGCGGATATTTAAGAAAAAAGTTCTCGGGCTGGATCCGTTCCGACGAAAAAACTGTATACGATTTTTTACTATACGGTTTTTTCCTTAGGGGCATCTTCGGGCAAAATTCATCCTCGCAAAAAATCCTGCGGCATAAAAAATGCGGATGAGGTAGAATGAAGTTTGTACGAGTCGCCGTTTTTATTTTGCACCATCACACGCAAATTTTCAAATTCATATTTTCGGAGAAGGAACCTCAAGGAGATCCCATGGAAAAGACAAAGTTCGCCGCGGCGCTGCTGCTGACCGCCGTTTTCGTCCTGCCGGCGCGCGGCGCCCCGACGGGAAAAGCGCAAACGCCGGCGGCGGTTTCGAAATCGGACAAGCGCACGGGGCAGGGACTGCGGGCCTGGTTTGGCGGGCGGGAGCGGGAAGCGGAAGAAATTTTTTCCCAAATCACGCGGGAGAACTCTTCCGATCCCGTTCCCTATCACGCCCTGGCCATTCTTCTCTCCGACCGGCAGCGGGATTACTCTCGCGTCACCGAGCTTTACAACCGTCATAAAGCGCTCTCCCCCGAGAGCGGCGACGCCTACGGCGCCATTCTGCCGATCCTCGACGAATACGCCCGCAAAGGCTGCGTGCAGGCGCAGCTGCTTCTCGCCCGCGCGCAGGACTGGGGACTGGCGGCCGCGCCGGACGGAATCCATCCCATGCTCTGGCTGCGCCGCGCGGCTGACGGGGGCTACGCGCAGGCGCAGCGGGAGCTCGGTCTCCTCTACGAGACGGGCGAAAGGCTCGAGAAGGACACCGCGCGGGCCGTCGCGCTTTACAGCGAAGCCGCGGCGCAGAACGACGCTTTTGCGATGAAGTTTCTCGCCGTGCTGTATCTGAACGGGAACAACCCCGCTTACAGGAGGACGGCTTTCGAGCTTCTCAAGCGGGCGGACCGGGCGAATCTGCCCGAAGCGCAGCTGCTCCTCGCCCAGCTTTATCAAAAAGGGATTTTCGTGAAAAAAGACGCGAAGCAGGCTGTGCGGTGGTACGAAAAAGCCGCCCGGAACGGCAGCTCGGAGGCCATGAATATCCTGGCCTGGCGCTACGAGAACGGCGAAGGCGTCACGAAGTCGCCGACGCAGGCGCTGCAATGGTACAAGGCCGCCGCCGAACGCGGGGAGCACAACGCGCTCTTTCGTCTGGGCGTTCTGTATTACACGGGCAAACACGTCGCGGCCGATCACGCGCTGGCCTTCGAATATTTCAAGAAGGCGGCGGAGCTCGGCGACGTCGCGGCATGGTACAACGTGGCCTGGCTGAACAAAACAGGCGACGGCACGGCGCAGAACTTTCGGGAGGCGAAAACCTGGTTCGAACGCGCGGCGCTGACGGGCAACAGCCGGGCGCAGGTCAATCTCGGCGTGATGTACGCCAACGGCGAAGGGTTCCCCGTCGATCTCGAGGAGGCCTGCTTCTGGTTCGAGCTGTCGAAACTCTGCGGCAACGAGGACGCGCAGCAGGGGCTGGATTTCGTCGCGCCGCAACTGGACGAGGCGGCCAAAGACCGCGCCCGGCGCCGCGCGCAGCGGACTTTCAAACGGATGCGACGGCAGCGCGACGAACAGCCGTAAGGCTCGGCTTCTCCCCCGCCGCGCCGATCGACGAGCGGGACGAAAGAGTTTTTTTCCGGCAGAAAACCTTTCGAGCCGCAGAAAGACGAAGAGCGGCCGGAAGCCGATGAAATCCAGATCATCGGTTTCCGGCCGCGCTGATTGTTCCACGTGGAACATCGCGGCACGGGGGTATTCCGCGCTCTATTCAAGGCTGACGGAACGGTTCTCGCGGTCGGCGACGACGACGCGGCACGTTCCGCCAAGACGGCGCCGCGCTTTTTCCGCCAGCGTTTCCAGCGCGCGGCGCAGATCCTCGCGGCGTTCCGGAGCAACGGATTCGATGACCAGAAAGGCGTTGACCGTGTCCTCGGTCAGCATGGTGCGCTGGCCGTCGCGCCAGTTCCAGCAGCGGCATACGGCGCCGGCGTCGTCGCGGTAGCAGACTTCGCCGGGCAGCGTCGGCTCTTCCGCCTCGTCGCCAAGCGCCAAGAAAGGATCGCCGCCGGCGCTGACGTCGAGGCGCAGGTCTCCCCGAAAGGCGTCGAGATCCTCGCCGCCGACGGGAAAGCCCCAGGCGAGCGACACGGCGTTGTAGATGTCCACCAGCGGGTTGACGCTGCCGAGTCCTTTGCCCTTCTCCACCCGCTTCAGCAGCGCTTCGATCGAGCTGCGCGCGCCCTTTTTCGTCTTGAAGAGCTTGAAGGCGTCGCGCCAGACCGCCACGACGGGGCATTGGCTGAGCGTTTCGCCGGTGAGGAATTTCCTCGACTCGTTCAGCGCGCCCTCAAGGTCCGCGGCGATGGCGGCGGCGTCTTTCACCCTGTCGGCATGGTTTTCCAGCCCGCGGGCGACGACGATGCCGATCTCGGCTTGGGGAAACAGGTTCCAAAACGGTTCCGAAGCGATAAAGCGGGGCATACGCGCATCTTCTCCTTACGTTCGCACGTTCCGTGACGCAGAGCGGCACGACTTTTTCAAGTCGTGCCGCTCTGCGCGTTCAACTTTCGCGGTAAATTTATTGGCGTTCGCAGAGCTCAAGCAGCACGCCGCCGGTCGATTTGGGATGCAGAAAGGCGATCATCGCGCCGCCCGCGCCGCGGCGGGGCTTTTCGTCGATCAGGCGAACGCCTTTTTCCTTCAATTCGGCCAGAGCCGCTTCGAGGTTCTCGACGCGGATCGCCACGTGGTGCAGGCCGCCTCTGCCGCCGTTTTTCTCCATGAACTTGGCCACCGGGCTGTCGGCGCTGGTCGGCTCGAGGAGTTCGACTTCGGTGTCCTTGATGGGCAAAAACGCCGTCTTCACTTTCTGGTCGGCGACTTCCTCCACGCCGTGGCATTTGACGCCCAGCGTGTCCTGCCAGAACGCGAGCGCTTCGTCGATGCTGGGCACGGCGACGCCGAGATGATCGACCACTGTAAGATTCATTTTCATATCCCCCTTTGAATGATCGTGGAACTTCGTTTCGCCTATGATAGCAGAAAAACGCCAAAGCTCAAGAAAGAATCCGCTTCGAGCTTCGGCGTTTTCTGCTATCCGGCGGGGCGAACGGACCGGGCGGCTATTCTTCGAAGAAGCGGATCGCCGTTCCCAGCCGCGGGCCGATCCACGGCGCCGCCCAGAGCGCGAAAAGGAGGCCGATCAGCAAAAACGGCGCCAGCGGCAGCGCGTCTTTTCGACCGACGCGCTTCGCAAGCAGCAGAACCAAGGCGGCGACGCCGCCCGAGACGATGCCGCCGTACAGAGTCAGCGCCGTCAGTTTCCAGCCCAGCAGCGCCCCCAGTCCCGCCATCAGGAACGCGTCGCCCCAGCCCATGCCGCCGCGCGTGACCAGGACGATCAGCGCCAGCGGCACGGTCCCGGCCGCCATACCCAGAAGAATTTCCTTCGCTCCGGGCAGAAAGCCGTAAGGCAGGCGCAGCGCCAGCGCCGCCGCCAGAGAAGCGGCGACGGCCCGATCGTAAATGTAGCCGTCGCTCAGGTCGGTCAGCGCGTGAAACTCGGCGAAGCACAGCGCCGCCGCGGCCAGCGGCCAGTCGCGGCGCAGCGGCCACCTCGAAACGAGCAGAGCCCAGGAAACGGCCGTCAGGACGGTGCAGCCGGCGAAGGCGCTCCGCCCGGCAAGGAGCTTTCTTTCGTCGTCCGCCGTCCGGCGCGCGCACGCGCACACGAAGGCCCCGGCGACGGCTCCGCTCAGGGCGGCCACCCAGCAGAGCGTCATCGCTTTTACTTGAACAACGGCAGCAACGCCTTGAACTCCGGCGTTCCCGACCGCCCCAGGAGCTGATAGACGACCGTTTCCACCGGCAGCACGGCGACGCCCGCCGCCAGCAGGTTGCGCATCGCCAGCTCGTGGTGACGGCGGTTGCGGCTCGTGCACGCTTCTTCGACGACGGCGACGTCGTAGCCGCGTTCCTTCAGCTCCATGGCCGTGGAAAAAACGCAGATATGGCTCTCGATGCCGAAGACGACGGCCGTCCTCCGCCCGCAGCGCGCCAGCGCCGCCGCAAAATCCGGCGCGCCGAAGCAGGAGAAGCTGGTTTTGCCCAGCGCCGCCGCGGAACCGAGCAGCTCGCGCAGCGGCGGCACCGTCGCGCCCAGCCCTTTGGGATACTGTTCGGTCGCGAGGACGGGGATCTTCAATGCCGCCGCCGACTTCAGCAGGCGCTCCGCCTCGTACAAGACCGGCTCGATCCCGCTCATCGCCGGCGCCAGTTTTTCCTGCAGATCGATCATCACAAAAACGCATTTTTCCGCGCGCAGACACACAGGTTCCATGTTATTCCTCCTCGGAGCATAAATTTTCGCGTGACTCGTGACTTATTATCCCATACATTTCACGTCGTGAGAACAAAGTCGATTTTTTGTGATATGCTTATCAGTTGAAAAGTTCTCGCCCTGCGGAGGTAAAAAAATGGACAAAAATTTTCCCGACAGCCCAACGCCCCTGACTGTCAGCTCGCTGATGCGCAGTATGCTCAATCCCGATTATCCGTCGCACATCGTCAGACTGCTCAACCAGGTCAAAGGCTGGCTGACCAAATCGTTCCGCCTGGACGGGCTGGATCTGCCCTACTGGGAGGCGATCCGCGAGGATCCCGACATGTTCTTCGGCGAACTTTCGTGGCTCGAAGCGCAGGCCGCCCTGCTGCCCGCCATAACGCCGCCGGCGCCGCGCCCCGAAGCCGCGGTGCTCTCCCTCGGCGAAGTCGATCTCACCGACGCCATGCGCCTCGCCGTCGATTACAGTCTGATCTTTTCGCGCGAGGTCTGCCGCCGCGTGTGGATCGTTTCCGACTGCTGGATCCCCTTCGACGTGCTCGAATACAGCGACCACATCAAAGCCATGGCGGAACACGGCATATCGCTGCGCTTTCTCGTCGTCACGCCCTGGGGGTGGGTCGAGCTGCCCGTCGCCGCGCTGGGCAAGGTGCAGCTGCCCGGCAGTTCGTCCTCCGACGGCGGCGCGGGGAGAAACAGACGGCGCCGCAACGACGACGATTGATCCGCCAAGATCCGTAAAATTGCATCATTGACGAAAAGGGCGCGATGTTGTACAATTCCCGTCGTGTCCGGGGTGTAGCGCAGTCTGGTTAGCGCGCCTCGTTCGGGACGAGGAGGTCGGAGGTTCGAATCCTCTCACCCCGACCATTTTCGGATACACAAGCCCCGGCTTTGGCCGGGACTTTTTTTGTCCGGTTCTTTTGAAGGGCTTCTTGACTAAAGCTGACGATCGGGTTAGAATTTGAACGCGAAGGAGTGACGGCCATGGAACCAAAGAAAGACCATGTGGTCGCGCTGAACCGCAAAGCGCGCCACGACTACTTCGTTGTCGATACCTTCGAATGCGGCGTCGTGCTGACCGGCACGGAGATCAAGTCGGTGCGCACCGGCAAAGTCAATTTGAAAGACGGCTACGCCAAGTTCGAACGCGGCGAGCTGTGGCTCATGAACGTCCACATCTCCCCGTACGAAAAGGCCAGCTGGTACCAGCACGATCCGCGCCAAAACCGCAAGCTGCTGCTCCACAAGTCGGAACTGCGGCGGCTCGGCGCCAGGGTCAAAGAAAAAGGCTTCACGCTCATCCCGCTTTCCATGTATCTGAAAGAAGGACGTATCGCGAAAGTCGCGCTGGCCCTCGCGCAGGGCAAAAACGCGCACGACCGCCGCGACGCGATCATCGAACGCGACGCCAAGCGCGCCATCGCACGGGAGCTGCGCAACCGCGGCAAAGAGTATTAGCCGATCGTTTGTCGTCCGCTGTTCCACGTTCATTGGGGGCGATCAGGTTCGACTGGTATGGTGGAAGTCTGAGAGCAGGCCGAGCGACAGGCGTTACCTGTCACAAAAAAGAAACGACAACAACTACGCACTGGCTGCTTAACCAAGCAACCGCCCGAACAACTGAGAGCGCCCGCAAGGTTGTAAGGGTCAATCACTGCGAGCGGCGTATGGTCCCGGAACGTAGAGAGGCGGCGGCTGTTTTGTCGGTCACAGTCCCGTTTCTGCGCAGTAAAGAAATCGACTAAGCCTGTAGCCGCTCATTCATACACACCATGTCAGGACCGGGGTGCGATTCCCCGCGCCTCCACCAGAAAAAAATTCCACGAAGAGTTGCATAGAGAACAAGGCCGGACGTTGTCCGGCCTTGTTGTTGTCAAACGAAAACAAGCGCAGGACGAGCGGGAAAATCTTCCTCCCGCCCGTCCTGCGCTTTGTGCCAAAGGCTCGCAAATTATGACAGTTCCGAAGTGACCTGCGCCGCGATCTCCCGCAAACGGGCCACTCCGCGCGTGACGACGTCGCCCGTCAAACGGTTGGTCGGCCCGGAGAGATTCAGCGCCGCGAGGACCTGCCCGTTTTTGTCGAAAATGGGGACGCCGATCCCCACGCTTCCCTGCCCCATTTCATCGTAGGAGACGGCGTACCCTTTTTCGCGAATTTCCCGCAGCTTCTCCGGCGAAATGCCGGGCTCGGACTTCATCACCGCCGCCTGCACCTTGGGCGGCAAAAACGCCAGCAGCGCCGTCCCGCCGCCGCCCAGCGTCAGCGGCAGTTCCTCTCCGACCAGCACGGTCTGACGCAGCGGATGCGTGCTTTCGATGCGGTCGATGCAGAGGCGCTTGAAGTTATGATAAATATACACGGAAACGTTCTCGTTGAATTCCCTGTGCGCTTTGACCAGATAGGGGTGCGCCGCAAGGCGCAGTTCCTCTTTATCGTCCACAAGCTCCCCGAGCATTTTTACCGTCATGCCGGGAAAATACTTGCGGTTCTCGGGATTCCTCGACAGGAACCCTTTTTCCGCCAGCGTCTGGATCAGCCGATAGGTGCTCGTCGTGTTGCGGCCGACCGTCCTGGCGATCTCCGTCAACGAAAGCTCCCGATGATCTTTCAGAAAGCACATGAGCACGTCGAGCCCATGTTCCAAAGTTCTCGACGTCGCCTCGCTTTTAATTGAATCCGCCATTTTTTTCCACTCCTTCGAGAATACCATCGCGCCATAATCGTTTCAACAATCACCGGCATTTTTTTCATTATATGAAACCAGGTCGTGAAAAGCAACAATGGCTGGCCCCCAAACTTTGCCGAATTCCTGTTCCGTTTCCCGGCAATTTGGACGAACACAAATCCGTCCTTGATTCTTCACCAAAAGGGCAATACAATTCTATGCTGTATGGTCTCGCCTTTAAGCCAGGCCCATGAAGTCAAGGAGGATATCACAGTGAACGAAGCGACGCGGACGGAACGGAAAAAAGTGATTCTCAGCGGCATCCAGCCGACGGGAATTTTTACGCTGGGCAATTACATAGGCGCGGTGCGCAACTGGGGCAAAATGCAGGAAGACTACGACTGCGCCTATTTCATCGCCGACCTGCACTCGCTGACGGTGCGCCAGGAGCCGGCCAAACTGCGCAAGCAGACGCTGGACGCCTTTGCGCTGCTGCTGGCCTGCGGCATCGATCCCGAAAAGAGCCTGGTTTTCATTCAGAGCCACGTACACGCTCACGCCGAACTGAGCTGGATCCTGTCCTGCTACTCCATGTTCGGCGAGCTGGCGCGCATGACCCAGTTCAAGGACAAATCGGCCAAACACGTCGACAACGTCAACGCCGGGCTGTTCACCTACCCCGCGCTGATGGCGGCCGACATCCTGCTTTACCAGGCCGATTACGTTCCCGTCGGCGAAGACCAGCGCCAGCATTTGGAGTTCACCCGCGACGTGGTGACTCGCTTCAACAACATCTACGGCGAGGTGTTCCGCATGCCCGACGCCTACATTCCCGAGGCCGGCGCGCGCATCATGTCGCTGCAGGAACCGACGAAGAAGATGTCCAAGTCGGACACGAACGTCAACGCGTTCATCTCCATCCTCGACGAGCCGAACGCCATCGTCAACAAGTTCAAGCGTGCCGTCACCGACAGCGAGACCGTCGTCTGTCACCGCGAAGGCAAGGACGGCATCAACAACCTGATGAGCATCTACTCGGTCGTCACCGGCGAAAGTTACGAACGGATCGAACGCGATTTTGCCGGCAAGGGCTACGGCGATTTCAAGCTCGCCGTCGGCGAAGCCGTCGCGGAAGAGCTGCGCCCGATCCGCGAGAAATTCGCCGCGCTGACGGCCGACAAGGCGGCGCTGGAAGCGCTTTATCGCCAGGGGGCGGAAACGGCCGCCCATATCGCCGAAAAAACTCTGGGCAAGGTCAAGAAAAAACTCGGCCTGCTGCCCCGCTGAGCCGCAAACGGCATACAAAAAATCCGCGCTCCCCGACGTGCCGGGAGCGCTGATTTTTTGTATGCCGTTTTTTCACCACCACAGGCGCGAAAGGATCAGCGCCGTGCCGACGACCGTGACCAGCAGCGAATGGATCTCGCTTTTCAGCAGGATGGAGGCGTCGTACCCGCCGGCGCCGACATGGGACAGCGCTTCGCGGGAAAAGTTTTTCGGGACGAAGCGCCCGACGCGCTTTTTGTAATCCTCGTACTCCCGACCGAACTTCCGCGCCAGGAACGCCTCTTCATGAGGCACGATCAGCACGCCGTAGAGCACGTAAAACGCCGCCGCAAAGACGAGCGTGGGGACGTTGCCCGACATCCACGCCCAGCCCAGCCCCAGCAAACCGTTGGCCACGTACAGCGGATTGCGGACCAGCGCGTAGGGCCCCCACGTCGCCAAGCGCTGCGCCTTGACTTCCTCGCCGCGGTAGAGCGTGATGCAGCCCACGCCCCAGAAGCGCAGCAGCTGCCCGAGGAGCACCAGGATCAGCCCGG
The DNA here is from genome assembly GCF_000177335.1 of Pyramidobacter piscolens W5455. NCBI lineage: Bacteria > Thermotogati > Synergistota > Synergistia > Synergistales > Dethiosulfovibrionaceae > Pyramidobacter > Pyramidobacter piscolens. The sequence goes on along the minus strand of NZ_ADFP01000135.1, from coordinate 23,920 downwards.
GAACGATGCGCCCCGGCAGCGGGCGCGCCAGAACGAGGATCACCAGAAACAGCACCGTCCAAATGCCGCCGCGCTGTTTGAACGCCCAGGCGCGAAGTTTCTGCAAAGCGTTATTCTCCATCTTTTTGCTCCTCTTCGATCAGTTCGTCACCCGAACCGCTGATGATCTTTTCCGCCGTGCCCCAGCCGATCATGCGGATGGCGACGATACAGCCCATGAAGATGGCCAGGTATTCCGTGAAGAAACGGCAGATGACGGCCATGATCCCCGCCATGTTCTCCGGCATCAGCAGGCTGAAGATCGCGGCGCCGCCGCCCTCGGCCACGCCGCTGGCGCCGGGCGTGGGGATGAAGTAGAGGATGAACATGAACATGGCCTGAGCCAGCACGGCGTGCAGATAATGGACCGGCAGCCTCACCGCGTGCATCAGCAGCGGCAGCACGGAGAACAGCGCCACCAGATGACAGATGGAGAGCAGAAACGCGCCGAGGAAATACGGCAGCCCGGGGCCGACCATGCGCTTCACGTTTTCGGAATAGCTGTCGATCTCGGAACAGGTGACGCGGTAAGCGCGCAGCACGCGGAGCCGGCTGAACCATTTGAACTTCTTCAGCCAGAGGAACATGGCGCAGCAAAAGCGCTTGATCACGCCGGCCTTGAGGATGCTGAGGATAAAAACGACCCACATGACCACCGACAGGATCCCCACGTAAAAGAACACGCCCTTGACCAGCACGCCGCCGGCCGCCAGCTGCGGCACCGTCAGAAAAGCTACCGGCGCCGCGATGCTCAGCAGAAAGGTGCTGAACAGCGTACGGATCAGCGTAATGGCGATGCCCGAGCCGACCGGCACGCCCGACCTGTACAGCACGTAGACCTGGAACGGGCCGCCGCCGACCTGCATGGGCGTCAGCGCGCAGCCGAAATAGTGCAGCCAGGTCAGCACCAGCCCGCGGACAAAACGGATCTTATAGCCCATGGCCCGCGCCGTCAGGCAAAAACGCGAAGCGTCGCAGCTCCAGGCCAGAAAGACCAGCATCAGCACGTACAGGATGTTGATCTTCCTCATGTGCATAAACGCGTGAAGCGCGTGCTTGTCCACGCTGACGCAGATGATCAGAGCGCCGACGCCCAGCGTCAGGAACAGAAAGATCGCCAGACCTTTTCGCAAACTCATTTTTTGTCCTCCCCCGGCGTCTCGGAATCTCTGGCATCTTCCGACTCGAACCAGTCGTGAAGCTGTTTCAAATCGTCCAGAAAGGGCGGCAGAACCCCGCGCTTCCATTCATTCTCATGCCAGGCCTGAGCTTCCGCAAAACGGCCGTCGACCATAAGATCCTGAAAAGTTTCCACGCCCCGACGCAGCGGCGCGGCGTCGGGAAGCGCGCCCTCGTACTCGGGATACGCGTCGCGGAAGCCGTCCGACACCTCGCCGATCCAGTCCAGCGAAGCGTAGATCCCATCCAGCATAGAAAGCTCGAACGCTTCGGTGCCGTCGAGAATCCCCTGCAATCCTTTGAAGACTTCGAGCAGGGAATTTTTGATCTCTTCAAGGAGCTCGACTCCCAGCCCCCAGGGCGAGTTGGTCAGGACGTCCACATCGATGCCGTCCGGGACCGTCAGCAAATCTCCGTCATCCAGCGATTCGCCGTCCGAAAGCATGTCGACGATCACGCGCCCTTCGGCGGATACCTTTTCACGCAGCGCCTCGAGCTGTTCCTCTCGCGACAGCGATTCCATATGCGGAAAGGACCACTCAGTTCCATCGATCAAAAATCTCATAATATCCCCCTACAGGAATGGACTCTACATCGTAGCAATTTTAGCACACATATCAACTCCGACGGGAAAAATCAAAAAATATATGCTAGAATTTTCTGGCCTGCACAAGGGGGAGAGTTTCCATGGACGAAATCAAAGGAAAAGGTTGCTCCGGATCGCTGCGGATCAGCGCGAAAATCCGCCGGCTGACGGGAAGAGCCATTTACCGGTACGACATGATCACGCCCGGCGACCGCATCGCCGTCGGCGTTTCCGGCGGCAAGGACAGCCTGCTGCTGCTCCACATCCTCAAATTCATCAAGACCTACAGCCCGGTCAAATACGACCTGCAGGCTTTCAGCGTCGACATGACCAACGGCGCATGGGACCCCGCGCCGTTGCAAAATCTCTGCGACGCGCTGGAAGTGCCTCTGCACGTGATCCCCTACGCGATCGAACACATCCTCGACGTCAAGCGGGAAGAATCGCCCTGCAGCCTCTGCGCCAACCTGCGCCGCGGCATCCTCAACGCCGCCGCCCAAAAGGCCGGCTGCAACAAGCTGGCGCTCGGGCACAATCTCGACGACGTCGTCGAAACCGGCCTGATGAATTTGCTGCGCAACGGACGCTTCCGCAGCTTCCAGCCCAAACTCTGGCACGACCGCGCCAAGATGTGGCTGATCCGCCCCATGATCTATCTCAGCGAATTCCAGATCCGGAACGAGCTGAACCGCCTCGGCGTCGCCACCTTCCAGCACTGCTGCAAGTACGGAGCCGACACCGAGCGCTCGCGCACCAAATCGCTGATCGCCGAGCTCAAGCCGCGCTTCCCGGACCTCAAGCAGAGCATCCTCCACGCGCTGGAACACCACGCCCCCGCCGACCACTGGACGGCGACGCCGCGGCTCTACGCGGGCGTGTACGAGTCGGACCGTCCCGTTTCGGATTCGCGACAGCTGTTGGATTTTTAACAACTGTCAACAGCAGCAGACGGACCGCCGGAAAGAATTTTCCGGCGGTCCGTCTGCAATTATGGATAATGTCACTCGATCGAAAAGACCGCGCTCGTCGAGCCGGCTTCGATGTCTTCGAGCGTTTTCAGGTACGTGGCGTAATCCGCGCTGCCGCACAGTGCCAGAGCGTAATTCTTTCCTTCTTCCACGCCGGGCTGATCGAAGGGATCGACGCCGAGCGCCAGGCCGACCAGCGCCGTCACCGTTTCGAGCAGGAAGATCAGGCAGCCCAGGCAGAACTCGTCCGCCCGCTCCAGCTCGATCTCGCACAGCGGCAGCCCGTGACGTTTCAGAGAAGCGACGACGCCGCGGCGCTCGCAGTCCAAAACGCGCTCCTGCGGCACGCCGTCGAGGTAGCGAGCCTCTTCGAAAAGCTTCTCCGCCGGGATCGTCAGGCGTCCTTTCTCGCCGGGCTTTTCGCTGAGGAAGAAAAAGAACTTGTCGTCCGGCCCCGAGGTGTAGAGCTGCAGCTGCGAGTGCTGGTCGATGGAGCCCAGCGCCGCCTGCGGCGTCAGGCCGCGGCCGTTTTTGCCGAGGCTTTCGCCCCAGAGCTGTGCGAACCACTCGCTCACCGACTTGAGCCGGTCGCCGTAGGCCCAGAACACCGTCACGCTGCGGCCGGCCGCTTCGCCGCGCAGCACTTCCCGGGCGATCGCCGTCGCCGCGCCGCCGGGAGTGTCCGCCAGCAGCGCTTTTTTCATCGCCGCCGCGCCGTCCAGCAGCCGCTCCGTGTCGATGCCCAGCGCGCCGGCGGCCGCCAGCCCGCAGGCGGACAGCACCGAATAACGCCCGCCCGTGTCCGCGGGAAAATCGAGGCAGCGCGTTTTTTTCTCGGCCGCATAGGCGCGAAGGAATCCTTTCGCCGGATCCGTCACGGCGAAGATGTGCTTCTCCACGTCCGCGCCGAGCGCCGCCGACAACTTCTCCCTGAAAAACAAAAAGTTGCTCAGCGTTTCCAGCGTGCGGCCCGACTTGCTGACAACCAGCAGCGCCGCGCGCCGCGGCTCGAGCTGCGCCCAGATCGCCTCGTTGCTGCGGGCGTCGGCGTTATCGGCGACAAAAAGCTGCGGCTGCCCGCTTTTTCCGGAAAAAGGATACAGCGGATCGCAAAAAGCGTTCATCAGCATCTGCATGCCCAGAGCCGAGCCGCCTATGCCGATCAGCACGATCTGCCCGAACTGCGCCAGCTCGCGCCCCATCTCCTTCAGCGCGGAAATATCCCGCTCGGGCAGGTTCATCCAGCCGTAACCGTTTTTCTCCCGACAGGCGCCGTCAAGAAGCGTTTTCCACGCGGTTTCGAGCCCCGCCTTGAAATCCGGCAGCTCGTTTCCGACCCTTTGTGCCTCGGTAAGACGAATTTTCAGCATGACTCTGTCCTTCCTCTCGCGAATGTAGAGAGCAATCCGCCGTCATGGAGACGTTAAAAAGATGTCTCTTTTTTCTCACAAAATGCGACACTTCTGATCTTTTGCTGTGTTTTTTAGCATAATGAGGAATTGTATTTCGCTTTCGCCCCGCTTGTAAAACGTAACTGCCGTTGTATAATCTTTCACAAGGGAATAACTGTTTCAGGTCTGACACGGAGTACGTACGTTTATTTTACACATTCCGGCCTGTTTCAGCCATAGGGAAATTCCTGAAGCCATCTTGAATATTTATATCGATAGGGGGACATTACATGTTCAAGATTCTTTCCAAGAGCGCCTTTGCGGCCAACGAGTTCGACATCTGGATCGACGCGCCGCAGATCGCTCGCAACGGACACGCCGGGCAGTTCTGCGTCCTGCGCGTGAACGAGACGGGGGAACGTATTCCTTTGACTGTTGCCGAGTACGACCGCGAAGGCGGCCGCATCCGCATGATCTTCCAGACCGTCGGCAAAACCACCACGGCGCTTGGCAAGCTCAACGAGGGCGACTGCATCCACGACATCCTCGGGCCTCTGGGCACGCCCAGCGAAGTCAAGAAGTACGGCACGGTTCTCATGATCGGCGGCGGCGTCGGCATCGCGGCGCTGTTCCCCATCATCAAGGCTTTGAAGGAAGCCGGCAACAAAGTTATCACCATCCTCGGCGGACGCACCAAGGACCTCGTCATCATGATGGACGAGTGCGCCAAGTATTCCGACGAACTGATCGTCACCACCGACGACGGTTCCTACGGCGTCAAGGGCGTCGTCACCACGGCCATGGACATGCTCGCGCAGCGCGGTGAAAAGATCGACTACTGCTGGGCTATCGGACCTTCCATCATGATGAAGTTCGCTTCTCTGAAGGCGAAGGAACTGCAGATCCCCTGCTGGGTCTCGCTCAATCCCATTATGATCGACGGCACGGGCATGTGCGGCGGCTGCCGCGTTACCGTCAACGACAAGATCCGTTTCGCCTGCGTCGACGGCCCCGAGTTCGACGGCTGGGGCGTAAACTGGAACGAATTCATGACCCGTCTGCGCCAGTACAAGGATGAAGAGAAAATCTCTCTCGAAAAGTACAAAAGCGAGGTTGGTGAATAACATGGCCATTTCTCCGAAAAAGACCCCTATATCCGAGCAGGATCCAAAGGTCCGCGCCCATAACTTCAAAGAAGTCTGCCTCGGCTACACTCCCGAAGAGGCGATGCAGGAAGCCGCGCGCTGCCTGCACTGCAAGAACGCCCCCTGCATTAAGGGCTGTCCCGTCGCCATTCGTATTCCCGATTTTATCGCCGCCATCAAGGAAGGTGATTTCGAGAAGTCTTTCGACATTCTCAGCCAGTCCACCGCTCTGCCCGCCGTCTGCGGCCGCGTCTGCCCTCAGGAAAAGCAGTGCGAAGGCGTCTGCACCGTAGGGCGCATGAAGGACCGCTCTACGGGCCTGAACAACGAGCCCGTCGCCATTGGTAAACTTGAGCGTTTCGCCGCCGACTGGAAGGCCTCGCAACCGGCCGTCAAGCCCACTCCCGTTCCCTACAATGGCAAAGGCAAAGTGGCTGTCATCGGTTCCGGCCCCTCCAGCCTCACCGTGGCCGGCGATCTGGCCAAGCTTGGTTACAAGGTCACCATTTTCGAAGCCCTGCACCTGCCCGGCGGTGTTCTGATGTACGGCATCCCCGAGTTCCGTCTGCCAAAAGCGATCGTGCAGCACGAGATCGACAACATCCGGGCGCTCGGTGTCGACATCGAAGTCAACGTCGTCGCCAGCCGCACCGTCACCGTCGACGAGATCCAGAAGAATTTCGACGCCGTCTACATCGCCACCGGCGCCGGCACGCCCAAGTTCGCCGGCACGCCCGGTACCAACCTGAACGGCGTCTTCTCCGCCAGTGAATATCTGACCCGCATCAACCTGATGCACGGTTACGAATTCCCCGCCTACGACACGCCCGCCAAGAAGTCCAGGCACGTGGCCGTCATCGGCGGCGGCAACGTCGCCATGGACGCCGCCCGTTCGGCCCTGCGCCTTGGCGCCGAGAGCGTCACCGTGCTCTATCGCCGCTCCGTGGACGAACTGCCCGCCCGTATCGAAGAATATCACCACGCCGTCGAAGAAGGCGTCAAGTTCGAGTTCCTCACCGCTCCGACGGAGTATATCGCCTACAGCGGCGACGACAAAAACGAGATGGGCAAGCTGGTCGGCGTCAAGTGCCAGCGCATGGAGCTGGGCGAGCCCGACGCTTCCGGCCGCAGAAGCCCCAAACCGATTGAGGGCAGCGAGTTCACGCTCGAGATCGACACCGTGATCGAAGCCATCGGCCAGAGCTCCAACAAAGTGCTGCTGAACGCCTGGCCCGAGCTGAAGACCAACAAGCGCGGCTACATCGAAGCCAACGAAGAAACCGGCGGCGCCACCTCCATCGAGGGCGTCTACGCCGGCGGCGACATCGTCACCGGCGCGGCCACCGTCATCCTCGCCATGGGTGCCGGCAAGACGGCCGCCAGGGCGATCGACGAATACCTGACCGCCAAAGCTGCGAAGTAATTTTTCCCCGTCCCGTGCAGCGAGAGCGCTTTCCGCGCCCTCGCTGTTTTTCTCTGCAAAGGAGCCGATTCCATGAGTTGCTACGGTGAAACCGGTTACAACGCCAACGACGATCTCAAAGACTGGAAAGTTCTCCGCCAGGAGACACTTGAACTGGCGCGCTCGAAAAACGACCCCGCGTTCTTGGATTACGTCGACGGCGTCAGCGACAAAGCCTGGGCGCACATCCTCGAAGAAAACTTCTTCACCCCCGAAAAGGCGATGGAACGCCTGTGGGGCTTCTACCGCACCGACATTCTGCCCTATCGACACAAAGATCAGTAGCAAGAGCGGGACTTTCACCCGAACCGGTGAAAGTCCCGCTCTTGCTACTGATCTTTGCGGACATTGATTTGTTTCATCGTTCATTTCCAATCATTCTTATACTATTTCTCAATTAAAAGGATGAACGCAAGGGCGCTGCGAGGAAGTTCAGTCGCTCAGGACTACCTCGACCGCTGCGCGGTCTGCGCAGCCCGCTTTGTGAATCTCCCTCGCAGCGCCCTGCAAACTCTGTTAATGCTTTTTATCAAGAAATAGTATGAGGCTCTTGGCGTTCATTTTCGGTTTCGTTCTTACGCATGACCAATGCAGCAAAATCCTTCATAAAGTACCCCGGTCCCCTGTATTCCGGGTCAACTTTCTTAAAGAAGCAGGTCGGGATCTTGACCTGCGCAAGATTTTTGGCGATACACGGCTCGCACCCTCTGCTGTGGTTGTTAGGATGGTTCGGGAATTTCACGTCCGTACACGTGCAAAACAGAACCCGATTTTGCGTTTTCTCGTCCCCGTTGATCATATGCTCATCTTCATTGCGCCCAGGACGTGCGGTCAGTCAAAACCATTTCGCCTCTTCGTCGGGAAAGACCGGTTTTTCTCCGTTTCGATAAGGATCGTAACGTTTTTTGTTGCAGCCGAACTCCTTCAAAAAAGCGATTTTGTTCCCCGGCGACCACTCGATGAGAGACATTCCCTCAAATTCTTCGACCGTGCCGCCGGCCATTTCATCCTTAAAGTCCCATTCGACGACCGTTGTGGCACCGCTGTGGAAATATCGCCTGATATCCCACCGCAGGACTCGCCCGCGCGTGTTCCACTCGCGGAACCATTTTCCGATCTTTTCGAGGCCTTCATACTGAGGCCCCCAGCTTTCGATGTAAAGGGCGTCTTCCTCGAATACCGCGCCGATCCCGGAACCGTCCTTGCGAAGCCACATGGCAAACCAGCGTTCGACTGTTTTTTCCCTTTGGTCCGTTATGTTCATGAGGCACCTCCGTTAAGTTTTTTATGGTATCGATGATGACGGAAATATTCTTCTTGAGCTGGCCGAAACGGGCCGTATCATAAGTGCACATCTCACATACAATTATTGGATCCGCGGATATCCTCCGGCGTCCCCTCGGCAATGATCCTTCCTCCGGAAAGTCCGCCTCCCGGCCCCATGTCGATAATGTAATCAGCATTCCGAATGACATCAAGATCATGCTCAATCACGATCACAGCAGCGCCAAGATCGATCAGGCTGAGGGAATATCCCTCTTCGACCTGCATGCGCGTCGAGACGCGGACATAGCCGAAGGCCTTGAGCTTCTTTTGTTTTTCCATAGTTTTTGTCTCTGTTTAAGTTTATGTTTTATTTAGCAACACGATACCATGGTAGACATCGGGCAATGCTCGCATCAAGAGCAATCAGTCAATCAATAGCCACGATACTCATATAGCATGTCGGACAATTCCTCATTCATGTGTATAAAACGTATCATGTACTCCTCAGTGATATAAAACTGCCTGCCGCTGCTGCGTTCCTTTGTTGCAATCACCTGCTCACTTTCAGGCGATGTGCAGCGAAACCCGTGGATAATGCGATTCCGCATTTCAACAATCTCCGCGAACTTGTCGGCAATATCTGAGCCGACTTTCTGCGTAATTGTCTTCGCTATGTAGGGCTTCAAGTGCCCGATTCCTTGTCAATCAGCTTGAACCATGAATACGAATCATCCGTATGCAAGATGTTCTCAATCACAAAGCTATTGTTTGAACTGAACACGCTAAGCGCCGTCCCTAGAAGTAAACGGTATCGCTCCGTAGGTAATGACATTCGCGTGAGTGACGTATCGTACATACCATCACCTCCTATTCAAAGGCTTGCTCAAGCTGTTCAATACGGGATTCTGATGTTACAAGGATTTTCGGCATCATATAGTAACTGAAGCGTTCTCCGTCCCTGTTATAAAAATAAACAAATTCCACTTTTGCACCTCCTCTCTTTTATTTTTGGGCATAGAAAAAGACGATAGATGGTTAAATTTCTATCGTTTTAAATCTTTGATATTCAGTTTTGCTTGCTCTACAAACCTATGAATTATTTATTTCTTTTTTTGCATAGGTAACGGCAAGTCATCATACATAGCATCAAACAAACCAATTAGAAACTCTTTATTATCAACATCATCTACTAGAAGCATTTCTTTTGCTCCATCATACGGCAACTCATACACTGCATTTGGCATATAATTTATCGCAGATTGCACAGGTTTAACAAGTAATCTATCATCATATATTCCACCAATAATTTTTCCATTGTAATAAATAATAAATTCTCCCATCATGGCTTTATAACTAATACTATCTAATTCAGATACTTGTTCTAAAATAAAATCTAAGTATTCTTTGCTTGAAGCCATTTTTATATCTTCTTCAATTATTAGAATTTCAATAGTCCATTTTCATCAAACTTAAAATTTGAACCCCATGCAACTTCCCAGTAATATCCATCTAGATCAGAAAAATATGCATGATAACCACCCCAAAAGGTGTTTTGTGGTTCTTTTACAATTCTTCCACCAGCATTTCGCACTAATTCTATTACACTATCAACATCTTCTTTGTGTTCAACATTGTAAGCTAATGTAATTCCGGAAAATCCATTTCCCTTTGGTGGATTATTCTCATCAATATCTTTTGCTAATTGTTCCAGAGGAAATAGTTCAAATTTTGTTCCTGGAGTATCGAAAAAACATATTGGCGGATTATTTTCTTTACAGTTAGTCTTATATCCTAAACCATCTCTGTAAAACTTTATTGACCTTGCCATATCTCTAACACCTAAACAAATACAGGTAATCTTATTCATTACTACCTCCATAATTTCTAATTAACTTTCATCTAAATAAACTGGGATTTGTCTTTCTCATCTGGCTTTCGCGGGTTTCTTTTCCGGAAGTTCAGCATACATACCATCCAGAAGTTCCAGAATTAGAGCCTTATCATCAAAACTATCAAATACATGCATCAGGGTCTTTGAACCTTCATACGGATAACGCAGTTCGGAATCTGCAAGCAGTCTGTCCGATGTCGGCGTTCTCTTTAAAAACAGTTCATTATTGCAAATGTCACCTATCAGCTTACCATTAAAATATACAAGGTATCCGCCCATCATAGATTTTATGACAATATCGCCGGATTCAGAAAAACTATCGCGAACATATTCATTAATTTCATTCACCTTGATTGTCCCCCTCCAAATTCCAGTTTGTCTATCCCAATCCTCAAAATCCCTGATATTTCAAGGAAGTTCGCTGTTCCAACGCTCCGATTTCGACTACTTTCCCTTGTTTTTGCCCTTATCCGGCAAAACAAGGGAAAGCTTTTCTTTTTTACTCGCCGACCACTTTATCCAGCAGTCTTGCGGAGGTGCGTTTTGCTTCCTTTGTCACGTGTGCGTAGATATTCATTGTGGTACTCACATCCGCATGTCCTAGAAGCTCCTGTACGTCCTTCGGCTGTGCGCCATTTGACAGCAGGTTGCTCGTGAACGTGTGTCTGAGTGTATGGAAATGGAAGTCCTCAAGGCCCAGAACTTTTTCCTGCGCTTTCCGGCACATAGTGCTGACCGTACTTGCGGATTCATAAGCCCCGTCTGGACGGAGGTAGACAAAAGAGAACTCCTTGTAGTCCTCCGGTACTTCTTCCGTCATCCCCAGTGTGTACAGCTCGTAGTAGCTGCGGCCCTTTTCCTGTACCTCTTTGCAGTAGTTCAGACTGTAAAGCTCCCCGTACTGAAAACGGTTTTTGTGCTGTTCAGTCCTGGCCCTTTTCAGAATTTCCGCCAACGCGTCACAGAAGTCCACTGTGCGTATCTTGCTCCGCTTGGTGGGACCGATCTCCGTCTTGTGTCTTGCCCCGTTGTAGCGCATACTGCGCCGCACTGTGATGACCTGTTCTTTCAAATCAATGTCCTGCCAGGTCAGCGCACATACTTCTCCGATCCGAAGTCCGGTGAAGTAGGCGATCTGAATGGGCAGAAGCGCCGGATTGTTTTTCTTTTTGAGCCAGTCCGTCAGAGCAACATACTGCCCGTAGGTGATGGTGGGAACCGCCAGCTCGTCACTGTTGTCATCCGAGAACAGTTCGCAGCTTTCCTGCTTCTTCCGCATGACCACATACTGCATGGGATTGTAGCTTAAGAGCCGCTTGGGGAATACCGCGAACCGAAATGCGCCTTGCAGCACCGCCGAGAACAGCCGCATATAGCCTTTGCTGATGGGTTGTACCTCTTTTCCGTTCGCATCGTTCCCTCCGAAGGAGAGCAGATCAAGGAACGATTGCAGATGCTCCGGGGTAACGGTTTTCAGCTTTCTCTCTCCGCTGGGAAACTGCTTGATGCGTTCCACCGTTTCCTGATACGCAGATACCGTTCCGTTGCTTAAGCTGCCGGGTTTCAGTTCTTCCTCTACCTAGCATCAGCTGGCTTCTCTGTACCGGCTGGTATTAACCAAGTCTTTCCCTTCTTAATTGCACCATCTATACGTCCTTCAGAACAAAGGACACCAATTCTTCTGGATGTAATATCCCAGATTTTTGACATTTCTACGGTTGTCATGTACTCCATAGCATGTTCTCCTATTTTCTCTCTTTCGACTTTTCTTTCCTATATCTTTCTCTCATCGTAAAAAGAAATTTAGAATTCTTTTCTATATTAGCAATCATATAGTTCATAAAAAGCTCTGAATATCTAATAACAACTGGTTTCTTTAATCTGTATACATATCTCTGGTTGTCATTTAAGTGGTTCACAGTTGTAACACACATAAGATCATGCGCCTGTAATTTGCCTTTTAATGGGAATACAGAATAATCAAACTTTTCTTGAAGCCGGTGATTCACATCTGCAAATACATATGGATGTGTCTTATCTACATCTTTAGGTGTGTCAACAAATAGCAAATGTGTCCTCTTATCTCCCTCTTTTCCAAACAGCATATCTGCATCATTTGGATTCTTTACAATTGCAGCTTTATATTCAACTGGGACGTACATTCGAGCCTTTGTGTTATCAATATCTGATTTTCTAATCTCTCTATCTAGGGTTTGCTGTTCTACTACAAAATCAATAACATTCTTATCGTACTTACCCTTTAATGTTTTTACATCAACTATCTTATCTACAGTCAGAGTAAATAAAGATAAAATCGGGAAATCAAATTCTTTATTAATATCTATAGCAAACCACTCTTCAAGACATCCACTGTAATTGATTGCCGACGATTGAAAATATGAGATATATATGCTTTCTAGTTCTGAAATCATGAAATGCACAGCTTCATTTCTCAATTCAGAAATCCACTCTATATTTCTTCTAACAGGATCTATTTCATTCTGAAAAACATATTTAATGCATTCATCTATGCTCTTCGTGTCTTGTCGATTTCCATGTTTAGTTTTACTGTAAATACATTTCACATCGCCAGATAGTTGTATCATTCTTGCTTTAAGAATAAGCTCCCAAGCATTAGTCATGTAAAAAACAAAACCTTCAATTCTACAAACAGATCCAATTCTGTTATATGTATCAATTGCTGAAATATATGATTTTTTACTATGCTCAAGTAACTGTTTTATACATCTTGCCCCACGCATATGTCTTCTCCTCCCATTGTTTTTATTATATTCTTTTATCGGAATAATAATACGAGTACATCATCCCAATTTAGTCATTTCCCTTCCAAATAACTAAATTGAATTATCTATAACCAAATTATAATCCACCAGCTCACTTCTACAACATCATCAAAATGTCATATCCACGACCCGGGGGATCCATCATATTCATTTTTCCGTTCCAAATGCATTTCTGACGCCGAAAAAGCCAGTGTTCATGCGAGTTTCAGAACAAATTTTCCTAATGTGCCGTGACAAATTATAATAGACCACTATATCATCTGAAAAGCCTTCAAAGCCTCCACAATAGCATCTTCCTTCTCCTTAGGACACTGTGGATGTTTTGCATCCTCCGACTTTGGCAGATTAAAGTTCTCTACAAGTTCTAATCCACACTTCCTCTTCACCTGCGCTATATAAAGACTACTTACCTTCATCCCTTCATTATGCTCAGCCACATACTCCTTAATCTCCTCGTAAGTAGCCTTGCTTTCTGCAGAAGTGATATCTATCTCATCCATATCCAATGTCACACTCACATGATGCTTCGCCTCGTGGAGTTTGGACAATAAACATACCGTCTCCACATGACAGGTCTGCGGGAACATGTCGAAGACTTTGAGGCTGTCCATGTCGAGGACGTAGCCGGCGTCGCGCAGGAGGGCGGCGTCGCGGGCGAGGGTGGCGGGGTTGCAGGAGATGTAGAGGACGCGCGGCACGCGGCTGGCGGCGATGGTCTCGATCAGGCTTTTGTCGCAGCCGGCGCGGGGCGGATCGACGACGACGCAGTCGATGCCTTCGAGATCGGCGGGGGCAACGACGTTTTCCGCCGCGCCCTGAAGCACGGTCAGCCCTTCGATCCGGTTGGACTCGCCGTTTTCCCGGGCCAGCGCGACGGCGGAGGCCCATACTTCCACCGCCCTGATGGTCTTCGCTTTCCGAGACAGGAACGCCGTCAGCGCGCCGACGCCGCAGTAGAGTTCGAGCAGGTTCTGTCCTTCCGCCAGGCTGGCGGCATACGCAAAGAGCTGTTCCGCCTGCCCCGGGTTCGCCTGAAAGAACGACGTGCCGTCGTAATCCAGTCTGAAATTTCCCAGCCGCTCCGTCAGGCGGTCTTCGCCTTTGACGAGCACGGACTCTGCGCCGATGATGACGTTGCCCTCGTCGGGATTGACGTTGACGACAAGCCCGCGCAGTTCCGGAAAGCGCTCTTTGAGATGATCGTAGAGCCGTTCGAGCGACTCGAGCGCGCCGCCCTCGGGCCGGGCGGCGGCGACGAGGATCAGCAGGAGTTCCTCGCCGTCGCGGGCGCTGCGGATGACGACGTGCCGCAGCCAGCCGCTGTTGCTCTTTTCGTCGTAGCAGCAGAAGCGGCCGTAATTGATCATGTTCTTGACGACGGCGTACAGTTTGTTCGCGCGGTCGCAGATGACCGGGCAGCGGTCGACGGGAACGATCTCGTGCGAGCCGCGTTTGAAAAAGCCGACGTCGCCGGCACGTCCGCGAGCGCGCACGGGGAAGGAGGCTTTGTTGCGGTAACGCCATTCGTTCCGTGAGGGCACGCAGGGGATCTCGCCGTCGATCTCGAAGCCGCCGATGCGGCGCAGGGCGTCGGCGGCCAGCATCGCTTTGATCTGACACTGCAACGTATATTCGGCGTGCTGGAGCTGGCAGCCGCCGCAACTGCGGTACCAGCGGCAGGACGGTTCGCGGCGCTCCGGGTTGGCTTCCACGACGCGCTCGACGCGCGCCTGAATGTAGCTTTTCTTTTCCTGCCGCACGGCGATGACCGCCGTTTCCCCCGGCAGCGCTCCCTCCACGAACACGGTCCGCCCGTCGGCGGCCCGGCCGATCCCCTGACCGGCGGAGTTCATTCTGTCGATATAAAGTTGTTCCATGTGGGACCTCCCTTGTTCTCTTTTCTTTCGCCCATTATACCCGTTCCGTCGGGAATATTCTCCCGGCCGATGCGCGCACGGCACAAAAAATCCTCCGCCCGAAACAGAGCGGAGGATTTTCTATTTCTGCGCCCGGAACTTACTGCATATGGGCGGGAGCGTCCTTGAACATGCTGTAGCCTTCGTCGAAGGCCTTGGAATTCAATTCTTCCGTGCCCTTGGGAACGCGGTCGAGCATGGCCTTGCGGACGGCTTCGGGTTTCATCATGCCCTCGAGCTCAAGCACGCGGGCGATCATGCCGAGAGCGACCATGTTGGTGACGATCTCGCGGCCGATCTTGTCGCGGGCCGTCTGGATGATGGGAAGCTGATAGATGTTCGCATCCACCACCGGCACCTCTTCGACGGCAAAGCTGTCGAGAATCAAACGGCCGCCGTGCTTCACGTCGCCGGCGTACTTGTCGGCGGCGCCGCCGGTCAAACAGATCATCAGATCGGGATTGATAGGCTTGGGGTAATCGATAGGCTCGTCGGAGATCACGACTTCGGCTTTCGCCGAGCCGCCGCGGGCCGCGGGGCCGTAGCTCTGCGTCTGCACGGCGTAAAGGCCGTCGCAGAAAATGGACGCGGCTTCACCGGCCATGATGGCCGCGGTGATGACGCCCTGGCCGCCGGAACCGGCCAGACAGATTTCAAAACGTTTGGACATGGAAGCGCCTCCTACTTAGCCATAACGCGCTCAAGAAGAGCCTTGTACTGATCGGTGTACTCGGCGCGCTCGGTATCGACGAACACGCCCGTCACGATCTTGCCCTGGAGTTCTTCGGGCGACATCTCGGCGGCCTTCTTGGCGGGAACGAGATGCTGCTTGAGATACTCGATGTTGACGATGGGAGTTTTCAGTTTGTTGTAGCGGCCGTACTGGGTATGGCAAAAACCGGCCACTTCGACCACGGAGAAGCCGTGATGTTTCACGGCCAGCGTGATCGTCTTTTCGACGTCGCGCGGATTGGCCACGCAGGTGCGGGCCACAAATGTGGCTCCGGCGCCGGCCGCCAGCTTGCAGATGTCGAAGGAGGGATCGGTAACGCCATAGGGAGCCGTCTTGGCGATGGCGCCGATCGGCGTCGTCGGCGACATTTGGCCGCCGGTCATGCCGTAGATGTTGTTGTTCATGACGATGGCGGTGATGTCGATGTTGCGGCGGCAGGCGTGGATAAAGTGGTTCCCGCCGATGGCGCTGCAGTCGCCGTCGCCCATGACGTCGATCACGGCAAGCTGAGGCTTGGCCATCTTGATGCCGGTGGCGTAGGCCAGCGAACGGCCGTGAGTGGTGTGCAGCGTGCAGGCGTTGACGTAGCCGGGCAGGCGACTGGAACAGCCGATGCCGGACGCGAAAACGGTCTGGGTAGGATCAAGCTTCAGATCGACGACGGCCCGCAGAAGCGCGTTGAGAATGATCCCGTGGCCGCAGCCGGGGCACCACATATGAGGGAAAAAGCGAGGGCGCATCCATTCGAAGACTTCTTTGCTGGGCATCTTATTTGGCCTCCTCGACGATCTTGTTGAAAATTTCGGTGGGCTGGAAGAGCTCGCCGTCCACACGATTCAGCGGCACGACACGGGCCTTGCCGTGAACGGCGCGCTCGACTTCAAGCGCCATTTGGCCGCAGTTCAGTTCGGGCACGATGATGGTCTTGACGCGGCGGGCCAAGCGCTCCAATTCCTTATCGGCGAAAGGCCACAGGGTGATGGGACGGAAATGCCCGACTTTGACGCCTTGCGCGCGAGCGTCGCGCACGGCGCGGATGCTGGAACGGGAAACGCTGCCGTAGGAGACTACCAGGATTTCGGCGTCTTCCGCCTCGACGGTATCGAATTTGACGATGTCGTCGCGGAAACGTTCGATCTTGCGCATCAGACGGCGCATTTTCTTGTCGATGTCGCCGGGATCGGTCGTGGGGAATCCCCAATCGTTATGGGTCAGCCCCGTCACATGCCAACGGTACCCGTCGCCAAAGCCGGCCATGGGCGGAACGTCGTCTTCGGGATCGGCCTGATAGGGCACGAAGTGCTCCGCATCGACAGAAGGTCTCTTGCGATCGACGACCCTCAGACTTTCGGGATCGGGGACGACGAACTTTTCCCTCATGTGGCCGATTTCGGCGTCGCTCATGATAAGAACGGGCTGGCGAAAACGCTCCGCCAGGTTGAACGCCTCGACCGTCAACGTATAGCACTCTTCCACTGAAGCGGGCGCCAGGGCGATCGTGCCGTGATCGCCATGCGTACCCCAGCGGGCCTGCATGACGTCCTGCTGGGCGCCCTGCGTGGGAAGTCCCGTGGAAGGGCCGCCGCGCATGACGTCGACGACAACCAGGGGAATTTCGGCTTCATACGCCAGGCCCAGGTTTTCCTGTTTCAGCGTGAAGCCCGGGCCGGAACTGGCCGTCATCGACTTGACGCCGGCAATGGAAGCGCCGATAGCGCAGCCGCAGGCGCCAAGCTCGTCTTCCATCTGCTGGAAGACGCCGCCGACCTTGGGCAGTTCGACAGCCATCGTCTCCATGACTTCCGTCGAGGGAGTAATCGGATACCCCGCGTAGAATTTGCATCCTGCCGCCAGCGCGCCAAACGCGACGGCCTCGTTGCCCTGCCAGAATTTGATCTCAGCCATTATTTCGTCCCATCCTCTCGCACAGTGATCGCAAGATCGGGGCAGATATTTTCGCACGATCTGCAACCGATGCACTCTTCCGGATGTACAGCCTCGGACTTCACTCTGTCGTTCAGGGCAAGAACTTTCTTGGGGCAAACGGAAACGCACAAACCGCATCCCTTGCACCAAGTTTTGTTGATAGATACATCAAACTTCTTGGCCAACACCTTCACCTCCAGAAAAAATAAAAAAGCTTCCCCCGTTTACAACAAAAAACAAAATCTATAAAGAACGGCCGAGGCCGGGTTCGCGCAGATAGCGAGCCCGCAGCTCGTCCGGCTTTATACTTGTATGAAGACGCTCCAACGCCAGCGCGGCTTGCGCCGCGCCGCTCGGGTTTGCAATGTGCTGTACGCCCTCACAGGATGATGTGGCAAACAAGCGCGCATCTTTTACCGACCACATCTCAAAATCACACGAAATCTCATGCAGTTCCGATAAAAGTTCCTCGTATGCGCGTTCTTTTTCAACCAGCACAGGGCGACCGTCCCTATAAGCGCTCGAAAAAGCCAGCTCGCGCGACGCGGCGATCAACGGCGCCTTCACGCCGCGATCCCAACCCGGGCAGGAACGGAGCACCGCCTCCAAGCTGCTCAGCGGCACCACTTCGATGCCAAGGGCGAAGGCCAGGCCGGCAGCGTAAGCCATGCCGATGCGGATGCCGGTAAAATAACCGGGACCGACCGTCGCCGCGACGCACGTCACGTTCCGTACGTTCAGCCCGCACCCGGCCAGCAGTTCCGCCACCAGAAGAGGCAGACGGGCCGCCTGCGCGCGGCCAAGGTCGAGATTGCGCTCGCCGGCAATCTTTCCGTCAACGGCCAGTCCCAGACAGGACCAGCGGTTGGAACAATCTATGGATAAGATGACGTCGCTCATAAACACGCCTTCTCCAGTTGCGCCAAAGCGTTCCGCGCCGTCTCGCCTACAGCAGCGACGCGGAAGCGGCGTTTTTCGCCCGCGGCAGACACAGACATCTCGCAACGCCAGACGTTTTCGAAATCGGCGTGGGCAAGGCGCTCGGGCCACTCGATAATCAGCACCCAGCCGTTGTCAAGATACTCGTCGAAGCCAAGGTCCCGGCCGTCGACATGCTCAAGACGGTACAGGTCGGCATGCGCGACCGGGATCCGCGCCCGCGCGTACTCGTTGACCAACGCGAAAGACGGGCTGCAGGTCCGCTTCCAGCCCAGCGCGCGGCACAGTTCGCGCACCAGCGTCGTCTTGCCGGCGCCCAGCTCCCCTCTCATCAACAGCGTCATGCCGGGGCGCAGGACGGCGGCGATTTTTTCTCCCAACGCCCGCGTGTCGTCAAGCCCGTCGAGCGAAAAACAGCTTCGTCCGTCCGGCTCTTTTTTTATCGTCAGCACGCTCCGTTCAGCTCCTTCAAAATCGCCGGCAGATGATCGGACACTTCGTGAGCCAGCACGCCGTCTTGCCCTTTCATACGGCCCAGAGCCTCTCCGGCCGCGCCGTGGCACCATGCGCCCAACGCCAGCGCCTTTTCCGCGGGAACTCCCGCGGCCAGCAGGGCCGCGCAAGCGCCCGCAAGCACGTCGCCCGACCCCGGCACGGACAAGGTTCGGTCCCCGCGCGACACGATCCACGGCGTTTGCTCCGGGCCGGCGACGAGCGAGCGGTACCCTTTCAAAAGTACGGGACCATATTGCCGCGCCACATCACCGGCTGCCTCGAAGCGGTTCCGCACGGGCAATCGCTCGCCGAGGAGCGCCGCCGCTTCGCCCTCGTGAGGCGTCAGACAGCATCGCGCGGGTTTTATATCATCTTTGCCCAGCCAGTACAGGCCGTCGCCGTCCCACAGGGACGGGCCGTCCCATTGCGCGCCAATCCGGCACAGCTCGCGGGCGCGGTCGTCGCGGTCAAGCCCCGAACCGATCAAAAGCGTTGCGCAGCGGGGACGCCATTTCCGCATGACCGCCTCAAGAGAGCCCGGAGTGTCCAGCGGTTCGGCGATCGCTTCCGGAAGCGACGCGGCGAGAACATCCAGAACTTCCGGAACCGAGGCCAGCACCACCAGCCCCGCACCGGCGCGCAAAGCGCCGCGCGCCGCCAGAAGCGCTGCGCCGCGATAGCGCTTCGAGCCGGCGACGAGCAGCACGCCGCCGCGGCGGCCTTTGTGATCGTCGCTCCGGCGACGGGGAAGAAAACTTCGCACGTCGCCCTCTTCCAGCTCCAGCGCGTCGGGAACTCCCAGCAGCGGCGCGGAATTCTCGCCCAACGGGATCAGAACCGTCTCTCCCGCCAGCGCCGCGCCGTACCCTGTCGCCATCGGCAGCTTCCGGCCGCCGGCCGTGCAGGTCCACTGCGCTTCGATGCCCTCGCCGCCTTCCGTGCCGCTGGGAATGTCCACCGCCAGCACATGACGGCCAAAGCGATGCCGGTTGACCGCCGCGATCAAACGGGCCGTTTCGCCGCGAGGCGCGCCCGCCGCGCCGGTGCCCAAAAGCGCGTCGATCACAAGATCGTGCGAATCCAAAAGCTCTGTTAACGCCGCTTCGTCAAGGGTACGACTTTCAACGACCGGCACCGGCATCTTCCCGAGCTTCGTCAGATTGACGGCAGCGTCGCCTTGGGAACGGGCGGCTTCATGACTGAGAAGCACCGTCACTTTCCAGCCGCCTTCCATCAGAAGCCGGGCGATCACGAAACCGTCGCCGCCGTTGTTTCCGGCGCCCGCCAAAATCAGCGCCGAACGAGCGAGCGGCTGCTTCAGGATAAAATCGACAACGCCGCGGCCGACGCGCTCCATCAGTTCCAGGCCCGGCACGCCGGATTCGATCAGCCGCGCGTCAAGGGCTCTCACTTTTTCGTTCGCGTACCACGGGATCACGGCCATCAGACTCCTTCCGTCTCGTAGATCACCACGGCGGCGGCGATGCCGCGGTCATGGCTGAGCGAAAGATGAAAACGCGCCCGGCGATACGGCTCCAGCGCCGGCGCCTGCGGATCGAGAACGAGAAAAGGGCGACCGTTCCCGTCATGACGGACGCTCACGCTGTGAAGCCCCAGCTTCGCCAATCCCAAACCGGTCGCTTTGGCAAAGGCCTCCTTCGCCGCGTACGCCGCGGCAAGATGACAGGCGCGCGATTTTTTTCCCGCCGCGTAAGACAATTCCGCTTCGGTAAAAACTCTTCGACAAAAAGCTTCGCTCTCGCAGGCCTTCCGCATGCGCTCCACACCGCACAGATCCATTCCGACACCGGCAATCATGTTTTCACCGCCTTATACTATACCGCTCCGCACTATTTTACAACAGTTTCAACTTTAAAAAAATCAATTTGGAACTGTATTAGAATCATCAAGACAGAAATTCAATCTATATTTTTCTCTACAAAAAAAGAGCACCTTGAAAAGATGCTCTCGAAGCCATGGTGGGTGATACAAGAATCGAACTTGTGACCTCTTCCGTGTCAGGGAAGCGCTCTTCCTCTGAGCTAATCACCCTTTATCGGGGGCGTATGAAGAACACATGGTGGGTGATACAAGAATCGAACTTGTGACCTCTTCCGTGTCAGGGAAGCGCTCTTCCTCTGAGCTAATCACCCGATAACGCCGAACATGAGGAATTCTACTCTCTCCGCCCGCTTCTGTCAACCCTGAAAAGTGCGTCACCTGCGAGCTCGGACATTCCCGGGACATTAAAGTATAATAGTCTCAACACAAAGATCGGCGCCCGCATGAAGCGAAAGGCGAACGCGCTGACATCGGATGGGAGGAACTCATGAAAAGAACGATTCTCGTAGTGCTGACGGCGTTGTTTTCGGCCATGCTCTTGCCCCGGACAAGCGGCGTCCGGGCGGAAACTCTTGTGACGAAAAACGAAGGAGAGGACATGAAAAATCTGAAAGAAATATATTTTGCGGGCGGCTGTTTTTGGGGTGTTGAAGAATATTTTTCGCGCATTCCCGGCGTGCGCGACGCCGTGTCCGGATACGCCAACGGCCACACGGAAAACCCGACGTACCGTGAAGTCTGCTCGGGGCTCACGGGGCACGCCGAGGCCGTGCGCGTCAGTTACGACCCGCGGCTCGTCAGTCTGGAAACGCTGACGGAACAGTTTTTCCACATCATCGACCCGACCGTTCGGGACCGGCAGGGAAACGACGCCGGCCGGCAGTACCGCACGGGCGTGTACTACGCCGACGCGGCCGAGCGCGAACCTCTCGAGCGGATCTTCGCCGCCGAGCAGAAAAAGTATAAACAGAAGATCGTCACGGAACTGGCGCCGCTGGAAAACTTCTTCGCGGCCGAGGAGTACCATCAGGACTATCTGAAGAAGAACCCGGGCGGTTACTGCCACGTCGACTTCAGCGCGCTCGACGGGCTGAAAGCGAAGGCGCCTCCCGCCCCCGAAAGGAAATACGCCAAGCCGTCCGCCGCCGAGCTCAGAAAAAAGCTGACGCCGACTCAGTACGCCGTCACGCAGGAAGCCGCCACGGAGCGCCCGTTTGCCAACGAATATTTCGACAACCGCGAGCCGGGGCTGTACGTCGACGTCGCCACCGGCGCGCCGCTGTTCTCGTCTGAGGCGAAGTTCGATTCCGGCTGCGGCTGGCCCAGCTTTTCAAAGCCGATCGATCCGGCAGCCGTCGCCGAACGTCACGACGACAGCTACGGCATGAGCCGGACCGAGGTGCGCAGTCAGACCGGCGACAGCCATCTGGGGCACGTTTTCGACGACGGGCCGCGCGACAAAGGCGGTCTGCGCTACTGCATCAACAGCGCGGCGCTGCGCTTCATCCCCTACGACAAGCTGGACGAAGAGGGCTACGGGGAGTTCAAGCATCTCTGCGAAAGCTACGACAAGCGCTGATTCGCGGCGCCCGGAGAACTATGTTAACACTTTCTATCAAGAATTAGTATAAAAGCGACGCCGCGGAGAACATCGTCTGCTCTCCGCGGCGTCGCTTTTATCACAGATTCTTATCGAGGCGTTTTTTCGAAAGCGGCGGCGCCTGCCTGGGCTTTTTCCGCGGTGGCGACCAACGCTTCGACAAAGGCGCTGCGAAAGCCCGCCTTTTGCAGCGCGCGCAGTCCGGCGATGGTCGTGCCGCCGGGCGTGCAGACGGCGTCTTTCAGTACGGCAGGATGAACGTTCTTCTGCCGCACCAGCTCGGCCGCCCCGACCAGTGTAGCCACGCCGGCGCGCAGCGACAGGTCGCCTTTCATGCCCACGGCCAGGCCGCCCTGGATAAAGCCTTCCAGCAGCTCCAGCACGTAGGCGAGCGCCGAGCCGGAAAGGCAGACGACGCCGTCCAGGTCCTTTTCGGACACTGCCACCGCGTCGCCGAAAAGCGCGCAGAGCCCGCGCACTTCCTCAAATTCCGCCTCGGTCCAGCCGCCGCGAACGATGCCGGTAAATCCGGCTCCCACGGCCGAAGCGATGTTCGGCATCACGCGGCCCCAGCGGGCGTTCGGCGCCGCTTTTTCCAACAGTTCAAGGCTGACCAGCGCCGCGCAGGAAGCCAGCGCGCGCCCGGCCAGCAGCGCCGCGTTTTCCGCGCAGTAGCTTTCGACCAGCCACGGTTTCAGCGCGATGAAAACGGGACCGCTGCCCCGCGGCGCGGCTTCGGCCAGAGTAGCGACCGTTTCGACGCCGTCGCCGGCAAGCGCGTCGAATTTCGCGCCCCGATGCTGGACCACCACGGGCCTGACGCCGGCGCGGAACAGCCCGCGCGCCACAGCGCCGCCCAGATTGCCGCCGCCGATAATGATCGGGCGAAGCTCTTTCACGTTCATGACACACGCCTCCCAGCGAATTTTATTCAGACGCTTTCGCGCCGCAGCCGTACAAACGTACCCATTCGAACATGCCCAGCGCCGCCGCGACGCTGGCGTTGAGGTTGCCGGTGCGCCCCGCCATGGGGAACTTGACGAGCATGTCGCATTTTTTCGCCGTCAGCGCCGAAATGCCTTCGCCTTCGGAACCGACGACAAGCGCCAGCCGTTCCGGCAGCGCGCTGCTCCACACGGTCTCGTCGGTGCGGTGATCCAAGCCCACGACCCAGAAACCTTTTCGCTTAAGGCGCTCCACGGCGCGGCCGACGTTGACCACCTGCGCCACGGGCAAACGGAACGCCGCCCCGGCGCTGGTCTTGACGACCGTGCCGTTGACGGTGGCGGAACGATCGTTCTGGCAGACGACGCAGGCGGCACCGGCCACTTCGGCCGTGCGGATCACCGCGCCGAGATTGTGGGGATCCTGGCAATGGTCGAGCAGAACGATCAGCGCCGGCGCCTGGGGATCCAGCGCGTCGACGACGCCGTCGAGATCGGCCGGCGGGATCGGCGCCACGCGGGCGGCCACGCCCTGATGGACCGCGCCGCCGCTCAGCCGTTCCAATTCTTCCCGCTCGACAAAATCCAGCGGGATGCGGCCGTCGGCGCAGAGGCGCGCCACCGTGTCGCGGAACTCGTCCTGCGCGCCCGCCAGCAAAAAGACTTTGCGGCACAGCTCGGGCCGGTGCTCCAGCAGCGTCAGCACGGGATTGCGCCCCCAGCAGAGATCGTCGGACGCCGCCGGCGCGGCGCGCTTCGGCCGGGGACGGCGCTCGGGGAACGGGCGGCCGCCG
>NZ_ADFP01000134.1 GCF_000177335.1 Pyramidobacter piscolens W5455 | reverse complement strand
TTTTTTTGCGGATCGCTTACCAGATGACGGCGGCGAGGGAACGCAGCGCCAGCGCGAGGAGGAAGGCGAGTGCGGCGGTCGCGAAAAGGAGTTTGTGGGAACGGGCGATGTCGGCGGTCTCCACGGGGCGCAGCGGGTCGCCGAGGAACGGTTTGTCCTCGACCTGCCCGCCGTAGCTGGCGGGGCCGGCCAGCTGGACGCGCAGCGCGCCGGCGCAGGCGGCTTCGGCGTGGGCGGAATTGGGACTGGCGTGTCTGAGGCGATCGCGGCGGAAGATCCGCCACGCGTTAGCGGCGTCGAAGCGACACAGTCCGGCGGCGGCGACCATCAGCAGCCCGGCCAGACGGGCGGGGACGAAGTTGACGAGGTCGTCGAGCCGCGCGGCGGCCGTGCCGAACCAGCGGTAACGCTCGTTCTTGTAGCCGATCATCGAGTCCATGGTGTTGACGGCCTTGCAGAAGCAGCCGCCGGGCACGCCGAAAAGTCCGATCCAGAACAGCGGTGCGACCACGCCGTCGGCAGTGTTCTCGGCCACGGTCTCGACGGCGGCTTTGACGACGCCGGTCTCGTCGAGGAGATCGGTGTCGCGCCCGACGATCATCGACAGCCAATGACGCGCGCTCCCCAGGTCGCCGGCTTCCAGCGCCGCGGCGACGGTGCGGCTTTCGTCGCAGAGAGCGCGCGCCGCCAAAAGTTGGTAACAGAAAAAGCTCTCGGCCGCCAGCCCCCCCCAGAACGAGCGGGCGTACAGAAGGCGCAGCAGCAGCGCCGGCAGCGCCGTGCAGACAGCGGTAACGATGAAAACCAGCAGCGCCCCCGCGGCGCGTTCGCCCCGCTTCGCGGGGGGAAACAGCGGGCGCAGGATCGTCTCGCCCCAGGCGATCAATTTGCCCGCGAAAACGACGATGTGCGGAAAACCGTGCGGGTCGCCGCACAGCAGATCGAGCGCGAAACCGAGCGCGAGCGCGGCCGGCGAGGCGAAGCGAGTCATGAGAGGTCGCCGCCTTCGAGGCGCAGGCGCGCGCCGTCCCAGGCGCAGCGCACGACGCCGCAGTTTTTTACGAAGCCGTCGTAAAAGGCGCGCGGCGGCTCGCAGAATTCGCCGAGGACGGCCATGATCGTGCCGCCGTGGGCGACCGCGGCGATCCGGGCGCAGCCGAGCGACTGCGCGACCATGTCCAGGAACCCGTCGCGGCAGCGCCGACGCAGCGACGCCATGTCTTCGCCGCCGGGAATCGCCCCTTCGCCGCGCGAATCGAGCCAGCGGGCGTAAGCCGGTTCGTCGCGCATCAGCTCGTCGTGGCTTCGTCCCTCGAAGCGGCCGAAGTCGATCTCGGCGAACGTTTCGATCACGATCGGCTCGCGGTCCGGAAAAAGGATCGCGGCGGTCTGGCGGCAGCGGAACAGCGGACTGACGAAGACTTTTTCCGCCGCCGGCAGTCCGGCGGCGAAGCGCGCGCGGGCTTGTTCGACGCCGGCTTCGCAGAGCGGCTCGTCGGAGCGTCCGAGATAGAGACGTTTCAGGTTGCTGGCCGTCGCGCCATGGCGGATCAGAAGGATCTGCACAGCGAGAACCTCGCGATCTCCGCGGCCTGCCCCAGCGCCATGCCGGCCAGCATGGCCAGCTCGAGCGTCTGCACGAAGAACCCCGACGTGTCGCCGGTGATGCCGCCGAAGCGCTTCTGCGCCATGGCGTGATAGGCGAACCACGCCGCCACGCCGCCCAGCAGCGCGCCGGTGCCGGCGTACAGGTCGCAGAAGTCCATGGCGACCGCGCAGGCGGCGATCCAGCCCCAGGCGCAGCGCCGCACCAGCAAAGTCTGCGCCGGCTCCTGAAACCGCGCCAGCATGCCGCCGCCGCGGGCGTTTTTGCGGCTGACGACCGACAGCGCGGAAACGGCGCGCGACAGCGTGAAGACCAGGCAAAAAACCCCCGGCAGGCCTGCCGTCTCGCTGACGAGGCCGAGATCGAGCACGAGATAAACGCCGCAGTAAATAATCGCGAACGCGCCGGAGCGCGAGTCCTTCATGATCTCCAGACAGCGCTGCGGCGGCTGGCGCGAGCCGAGCGCGTCCATGGTGTCGCAGAAGCCGTCCATGTGGATGCCGCCGCTGAGCAGCAGCGGGATGGCCACGGCCACGGCGCTGCGCAGCAGCAGATTGAAGCCGGCAAACCAGCACAGCCACAGCCACGCGCCCTGCGCCGCGCCGATCAGCAGGCCGACCGCGGGCAGAAAACAGAACGAACGGCTCAGCGACTTTTCGTCCCATTCGCACTGCGGCACGGGAATCGCCGAATATGTGGACAGCGCGATCCAAAACGGTTTCAACCAATCCATGGACATTCTCCCTTCAGCAGCAGCGGCGTCCCCGCGCGTATTTCGATCACCGCGTCGGCCGCCTCGGCCAGCTGTTCGTTGAGATGGGCCAGCGCCGCCGCGTAATTTTGAGTGGGCTCGTCGCAGCCGTCGCCGCTGACGCCGCCGATCGTCACGGCGATCACCACGGCGACGCGCCCGGCGAGAGAAACGATCTGGCGCAGCGCCTCGTCCTCCGCGCGGGGGTCGTGACGGCCGAACATCTCGTTGGCGAGCAGGTTGGACACGTCTTCGAGCAGCACCAGCGCGTTCTTTCCGGCGGAAATCCCGTCGAGCCCGCGCGGGCACTCCACGGTGACGAATCCCCGCCCGGCGCGCTGGCGGCGATGCTTGTCCACGCGAGCCGCGCCGGCGGCGCCGCAGGGGACCATCGTCGCGGCGTAAATTCTGGGGCCGGGAAAGCGCGAAGCGATCTTTTCGGCAAACCGGCTTTTTCCGCTGTTGCTGGTGCCGATCAGCAAAATCAGCATTCGTCGAGCCTCGTGCGACTTCGGTTGCGAAAATGTTCCACGTGGAACATTTTCATTCTTCGTCCTTCGCGGCGGCCTGTTCGCGCTCCTGCATGGCCGTGACGATCTTCGTGAAGCGCGCGGCGATGTAGCCGTAACTGTCGCGCCGGTGCGGGATCAGACAGTTCGAACAGTCCTTGATGCCGTTTTCGAGATAGCGGAAGTTGCCGCCGCACTCGCGCCCGAGACAGTACAGCGGACAGTAGCAGAACAGGCAGTTGAAGTCCTCCGGAGGAATGCCCCTGTGACACGGGAAGAACTCGCAGTCCTTGTGGCTGAAGAACGAATAATTGCATTCCTCCGGCTTTTTGTTCATGACGTCTTTTCTGCTCACGCGATCCCCTCCTGTGCGGGAAACAAGGGTTGCCACGGAGGAGCGGCGAAGCGGAGAGGGGCGAAAAAACGCTTCGGCCTTCGTAAGTTGCCGGCGGCGATTTTTCTCCGTTTCCTCGTGGCGGATTTCGTTCTCGAAAGTTTTATGACTGCGGCGTGTAGGCTTCCATGCCGATGTCGCTGAAGACGAGGCCGTCGTAGAGCGCCATGGCCATGTCCAGCAGCGGGAACAGGCACAGCGCGCCCGTGCCCTCGCCGAGGCGCATCCCGGCGCGGATCACCGGCTCCAGCCCCAGCTCGCCGAAGACCCTGCGCGCCGCCGGTTCCGCCGACATGTGGCTGGGAATCATGGCGAAGGCGCAGCCGGGGCACAGCCGGCACGCCACGAGCGCGGCGACGGCGCTGATCACGCCGTCGATCACCACGGGCAGGCGCTCCAGCGCGCCGCCGATGAACAGCCCCGCCATGGCGGCGATGTCGAAGCCCCCCAGCTTGCCGAGCACGTCCAGCGCGTCGTCCGCGTCGGGACGGTTGACGGCGATGCCCTTTTCGATCGCCGCGACCTTGCGTTTCAGCCCCTCGTCCGAAAGCCCCGCCCCGCGCCCCGTGATCTCGCGCGGCTCGCAGCCCAGCAGCGCGGCGGCTACGGCGGCGCTGGTCGTGGTGTTGCCGATGCCCATCTCGCCCGTGGCGATCAGGCGATACCCTTTTTCGCGGCACTCGCGCGCCGTTTCGATACCGACGCCGACGGCCTGCAGCGCCTGTCCGCGCGTCATCGCCGGGCCGGAAGTGAAGTCGCGCGTGCCGGCGGCGACGCGGCGGCTGATCAGCCCCGGCGCGTCGGGAGGATTTTTCACGCCCACGTCCACGGGGATCACGTCCACGCGCGCCACGCGCGCCATCAGATTGGCGGAGGAACAGCCCTTCGCCAGGTCGGCGGCGACCAGCGCCGTGATCGACTCGTCCGTCTGCGTCACGCCCTGCGCG
This sequence comes from Pyramidobacter piscolens W5455, assembly GCF_000177335.1. NCBI lineage: Bacteria > Thermotogati > Synergistota > Synergistia > Synergistales > Dethiosulfovibrionaceae > Pyramidobacter > Pyramidobacter piscolens. The sequence goes on along the minus strand of NZ_ADFP01000134.1, from coordinate 11,599 downwards.
ATCACGCCGTTGTCGGCGCACATCACCACCAGCGCTCGCTTGCCGATGTCGAAGCGCGCTTCGCCGATGACTCCGGCGATTTGCGCCACCAGATCTTCGAGCGCGCCCAGACTTTTCAGCGGCTTGGCGACCACGCTCCATCTCTCCAGCGAAGCCGTGACCGCCGCCTCGTCGAGGCCGGTCAGGCGCGAGTTGATTTCGTTCAGATCGACGTTCACATGAATTTTCCCCTTTACCGTGCGGAGTTTACCGCGCCCGGCCAGCCGCGCGCTTTTTTCGCCTCTATTCTATCACTCATGCCCCGTTCCCCCAAACGGCGGCCGTTTGACAGCGTCCGCAAACGAGCATAATATAAGCGAAGTCGAATTTTTCATGTGACGGAGATAAATTTTGCGAATCGCAGGTGAACGACATGATCCCTCGAAAAATTCTCGGCGTTTACGGCGGCATGGGCCCGGCGGCCTCGGCCGAATTTCTGCGCCTGCTGGCGGCGATGGCCCCGGCGAAGCGCGACCAGGAGCACCCCGTCGTCTACGTTTACTCCAACGCGCAGACGCCCGACCGCACGGCGGCGTTTTTCGGCCGCGGCGAAAGCCCCGCCGCCGCGCTGCGCCAGGGGCTGGACACGCTGTGCGGCTGGGGCGCCGATCTGCTGGCCGTGCCCTGCAACACGGCGCACATCTTCATCGATCCGTTCCGCGCCCAGCTGCGCGCGCCCCTGATCCACATCGTCGAAGCCACCGTCGCCGACGCGGTCAAAGCCGCGCCCGACGGCTGCTGGATCATCGCCACCGGCGCGACGATGGCCTCGGGCATCTACGAGAAGGAAGCGGCGCGGCGCGGCTACCGCTTCTTCGCCCCCAGCGAAGAGGTCCGCGAGCTGGCGACCAAAGCCATCGTCCACGTCAAAGCCGGCGAGCTGAAAGCCGGCGGCGCGGTCATGGAAGAGATCGCCGCCAGGCTGTGGGCCGTCCGCCGCGCCCCGATCGTCACCGCCTGCACGGAGCTGCCGCTCGCCTACGACGCCAGTCCGTTGCCGCCGGAAATGGGCATTTCCAGCCTGCGCAGCCTGTCGCGCGCCTGCCTCGAGGCGCTTTACGCGAAAGAGTAAGAGGGTAAGGGAGAAGACGAACGGAGATCACGGACCGCGAGGGCGGACGATTGGCCAAAAAACAATCTCCGCCCTCGCGGTTTTCGGCGCCGGATTCGGACTTCCCCGCCTCTGGCGCGTCGCGCTCAGCTTTTCGCGCCGGAAAGTCCGCGCGGTGTGACGCCCTTGGGGATGGGGACGTAGGTCTCGCCCCGCAGGCGCTCTTTCAGCTCGTTTTGGGCCTTTTTGAGCAGCTCGGAGTCGGTCATCAGGTCGTAGCCGGCCGCGGCCATGACCTTGCCGGCCTGGAGCATTCCCTTGTGAGCCATCGGCGACTTGCCGGCGGTCACGACCTGCCAGGAATGGCCGGGCGTGCTGTTGGCCCATGTGCCCATGTAGATCTGCGCCGTGGGCGTCTGCCACGACACGTCGCCCACGTCGGTGGAACCGCCCATGGGAATTCCGGAGGGCACGTAGGGCAGGATGCGGCGCGGCAGCGGATCCTTTTTGGCTTCTTCGAGGGCCTGGCGTCCCGCTTCGCCCGCGCCTCTGACGCGCTTTTCGAGGTCTTCGAAGCGTCCCGGCTCGGGCGTGGTTTCGAAGATCTTGCGCGCGAACTCCGCGTCCGCGGCGTCGAAATCCGGCGCGCCGAAGAACTCGAGATTCTTTTGCAGGCAGCGCTCCATCGTCTCGTTGTTGACGATATTGGCGCAGGATTTGACGAAATCCTTCTCCACCGTCGTGTCGGTCATCAGCGCCGCGCCCTGGGCGATGCGGTCGACGCGTTCGACGATCTCCCGCACCTGGCCGCTCTTGGGGGCGCGCAGCAGATAGAGCACCTCCGCGTAGGGCTGTACGACGTTGGGCGAGACGCCGCCGGCGTCGGTGATGGCGTAGTGCATGCGCGCCTCCTGAATGACGTGCTCGCGCAAAAACTGCACGCCCACGTTCATCAGCTCGACGGCGTCGAGGGCGCTGCGCCCGAGATGGGGCGCGGCGGCCGCGTGGGCGCTGACGCCGCGGAAGCGGTAATAGATCTGCGCGTTGGCCAGCGACGAGGTGCCGGCGGTGAAGGTGCAGTTGGACGGGTGCCAGGTGACGGCGGCGTCCACGTCGGCGAAGGCGCCCTCGCGGACCATGAAGGCCTTGCCGCTGCCGCCCTCTTCGCCGGGACAGCCGTAGTAGCGCACGGTGCCTTTCAGTCCCTGTTCCTGCATGACTTTTTTCAGCGCCGCGGCGGCGGCGATGGAGGCGACGCCGAGCAGGTTGTGCCCGCAGCCGTGCCCGTTGCCGCCGGGGACTTCCGCTTCCCTGCGGTCGAGCCCCGCCTTCTGGCTCAGCCCGGCCAGCGCGTCGAACTCGCCGAGGAAGGCGATCACGGGGTGGCCTTCGCCCCACTCGCCGCAGAACGCCGTTTCCACGCCGCCGACGTTGTTCGCGACGCGGAAGCCCTCTTCTTCAAGCAGGCGGATCTGCGCCGCCATCGAACGGCGCTCGCGAAAAGCCGTCTCCGCGTAGCCCCAGATCTCGTCGGCCGCTTCGGCGTAACGGGCGCCGCGGGCCTCGATGATCTCGCCGATTTTTTTCTTGTCCATGGGACATCGCTCCCTTCGGAAAATGACGCCGCTTCCGCAGGCCCATGCCGGTCGCGGAATGTTCGGGGCTTTTATTATAGCGCCTCTTTTTTCTCCCGCGCAGGAAAACTTTTCGGCTCTCCGCGTTCCGGCCGGGCACGCAGATAAAATGCCGCGAGGTTTTCTGAATTTGCGGTCTATTCTCAATGTTTTTCGACGAAAATCTTGCGGATGCCGTCGAAATTTTCATTAAAAGACAGCATTGAATCGCTCGCTCTCTGTTATATAATTTTACTTAAGCAGCTCTGCTGCGATTTTTATTTATCGTTTTTATTTATCTGAGGAGGGGTTCTCATGGCAGAGAAACGCGGAGTTTCGTTGATTTGGCAGATCACCATCGGCTTTGTCGCCGGCATCCTGTTCGGCAGAATGGCGGCGCCAAACGTGGTAGCGTATGTGGATCCCCTCGGCAAGATCTTCATGGCCCTGCTCAGCATGCTGATCGTGCCGCTGGTCCTGTCGAGTCTCGTCGTCGGCGTGGCGTCGCTGGGCGACCTCAGGTCGCTGGGGCGCATCGGCGTGAAGACGCTCGCCCTTTATCTGGTCACCACGGCCGTCGCCATCGCCATCGGGCTGGTGCTGGCCAACGTCATCCAGCCGGGTGCCGGCATGGACATCGCTCTTGCCAAGGCGACGGAAGCCAAGGCCGCGCCCTCGCTGGGGGAAGTGCTGACGAACATGTTCCCCAGGAACGCCTTCGCCTCCATGGTCAACGCCAACATGTTGCAGATCATCGTTTTCGCGCTGTTCCTCGGCGTTTCCATGACGCTGGCCGGTGAGAAGGGCAAGCCCGCGCTCGATTTCTTCAACTCGCTGGCGGAGACGATGTACAAGATGACCTCCATCGTCATGAAGTTCGCGCCCTACGGAGTCTTCGCGCTGATCGCCGTGACCGTTTCCAAGTACGGGGCGGCGGTGCTGCTGCCTTTCATCAAGGTGATCGCGGCTGTTTACATCGGCTGCATCATTCACGCCGTCGTCGTCTATTCCGGTATGGTCATGGCCTTTGCCCGCAAGAGTCCTCTGTGGTTCTTCAAGGGCATCAAGGAAGCCAGCCTGACGGCGTTCGTCACCCGTTCCAGCTCGGGCACGCTGCCCGTGACGATGGAGTGCTGCCATAACATGGGCGTGCCCGACAAGGTGGCGTCCTTCGTGCTGCCTCTGGGCGCGACGATCAACATGGACGGCACGGCGCTGTATCAGGGCGTCTGCGCGCTGTTCATTGCCCAGGCGTTCGGCATTCCGCTGAGCGTGGGGACGCAGCTGGGCATCATCGTCACCGCCACGCTCGGCTCGATCGGTACGGCCGGCGTCCCCGGCGGCGGTCTGATCATGCTTACCCTCGTCACCACGCAGGCCGGCCTGCCTCTTGAAGGCGTGGCCATGATCGCCGGCATCGACGCGGTCCTCGACATGGTCCGCACGTCGCTGAACATCACCGGCGACGCGGCCGTGGCGACGGTGGTCGCCAAGAGCGAAGGGGCGGAACTGTAATTCTGCGCGGAAAAAGAAATGGCGAAAGTGAACTGACGAAAAAGCGCTCTCCCGCGGCCGACGCCGGGAGAGCGCTTTTTTCGCGGCGCGGCCGCCGCGGGAAGAATCCCGTCCGCCGCTTTGTCGAGGCGCCGAGAGGGCGGCCCTGTCTTGCCGGCGCCGTTTTTCCTCTCTTGGCAACGTATAAAAAAATTCCGCGCGCCCCGATTCTTGCGGCCGGCGGCGGTCTCGGTGATAAAATAACCGTGACTCTTGCGAGGAAAAGCGTTTTTTGAAATCGGGTGAATTTTGTGGAACGTGGAAACAAACAGATTGTCGAGGGCGTGATCTGGAAGCAGCTGCTGATCTTCTTCTTCCCGATCATGCTGGGCACGTTTTTTCAGCAGCTGTACAACACGGTCGACGCGGTGGTGGTCGGGCGCTACGTGGGCAAGGTGGCGCTGGCGGCGGTGGGCGGCCCGACGAGCACGGTGATCGCGCTGCTGGTGGGATTTTTCGCCGGGCTGTCGACGGGCGCCACGGTGGTGATCGCCCAGTTTTACGGCGCCGACGACCCGGAGCGCACGTCGCGCGCGGTGCACACGGCCATGGCTCTGGCGCTGGCGGCCGGCGCGGCGATGACGGTTCTGGGCGTGGCGCTGGCGGAATGGACGCTGGCGAAGATGCAGACGCCGCCTGACGTGATGCCTCACGCGGTGTCGTATCTGCGCATTTACTTTGCGGGCATCGTGCCCTCGCTGCTGTACAACATGGGCTCGGGAATTTTACGCGCCAAGGGTGACTCGAAGCGCCCGTTCTATCTGCTGGCGGGCGGCACGGTCGTCAATCTCGCTGCCGATCTGCTGCTGATCGTGCGCTACGACTGCGGCGTGGACGGCGTGGCCTACGCCACGATCCTCTCGCAGGGGTTCTGCGCCGCGGGCGTGTGGTGGCTGCTGGCGCGCGAATCGGGGCCGTTCCGGCTGGAGCTCCGCAAGCTGCGCTGCGACTGGCTGCTGCTGCAGAACATCATCCGCATCGGTTTGCCGACGGGGATCCAGGCGACGATGTACTCGTTTTCCAACATCATCATTCAGGCGGTCACCAACAAATTCGGCGTGGACGTGGTGGCGGCCTGGGCGACGCTGGGCAAGATCGACGCGCTCTACTGGATGGTGATGTCGGCGTTCGGCATGGCGCTGTCGACGTTTTCGGGGCAGAACTTCGGGGCGCGGCGGTACGACCGCGTGACCCGCAGCATCCGCGTCTGCTCGCTGATGGCTTTCGTCGCCACGGGGATCATCGTGGCGGCGTTCCTGTCGGGCGGGGAGTTCTGGTTCCGCATCTTCACCGACGACGCGCAGGTTATCGGCCAGGGGCTCGTGCTGATGCGGCTGATGGTGCCGTGGTATTTCTCCTACGTGCCGGTGGAGACGATCTCCGGCGGCATCCGCGGCACGGGCGATTCGTTGCTGCCGACGCTGATCATGGCGGTTGGCGTGTGCGCGTTCCGGCTGGCCTGGATGTGGCTGGTGGTGCCTTCGCACTGGGACATCCGCGTCGTGGCCTGGAGTTATCCGATCAGCTGGGCCCAGACGGCGGTATTGTTCGTGCTCTACTATCTTTTCAGCGGCTGGATGAAGCGCAGCATCGCCCGGGCGGGGCACCTCCATGCGGCGGCGTGATATTTTCGAAATCGTGAAAAATTTTCCTCTTGACAGTTTGAAAAATGAGGCTATAATTTCACCCATAACTGAAGAACGATATAAAGGCGTTGAACCGGATCTCCTTGAAGAGCGTGTCGCCGTGCCAGAGAGAAAGCCCCGCAGGCTGGAAGGGCTTTCAGAGCGATTTTTTCAAGGAGCAAGGCCCGGGGAGCCGGAATGGAAAGGCGCGAGCCGGAGTACATTCCCGAACTGACCCTCCGTGACCGGGGTCCAAGCGGGGCGCAGCGAAATGTGTCCAAGCAGGGTGGTACCGCGAGACTGTGACGACTCGTCCCTACAGAACGATGTGGGGGCGAGTTTTTTTAGTCGGGTACGCCGTGTGCGGACGACGCGCTCAAGCAGGGTGGTACCGCGTGCCGTATGCCAAACGGCGCGTCCCTGTGCGTTCGGTTCCGGGCGCACGGCGACGCGCCGTTTTTTTCGCGGGATGAATTTTCAATCGCAGAAAAATTGAAACGCTTTTTTCACGAGAAGGAGTCGGGTACAATGAAGGTAGCAATCGTAGGCGCAACGGGCGAAGTCGGCCGCACGATGGTCCGCGTTCTCGAGGAGCGGGGCGTCCGCCCCGAAACGATCCGCTTTTTCGCCTCGCCCCGCAGCGCCGGAACGGAACTGGAGTTCGCCGGGCGCCGCGTGGCGGTGGAGGAACTGACGCGGGAATGGGTCCCCGCGGGGACGTTCGATTACGTGATCATGTCGGCGGGCTCGGAGCTGTCGAAGCGGTTCGCTCCCGTCGCCGCGTCGCGCGGCGCGGTGGTGATCGACAACAGCTCGTGCTGGCGCATGGATCCCGAAAAGCCGCTGGTGGTGCCGGAGATCAACGGCGACCTGCTCGCGGGCTACCGCGGCATCGTCGCCAATCCCAACTGTTCGACGATCCAGATGGTGCTGGGGCTGTACAAGGCGCACGAGCGCTTCGGCCTGAAAACGGTGGTGGTCAGCACCTATCAGGCCGTCAGCGGCGCGGGGCGGCGCGGCATCGACGAGCTGCTGGCGCAGGAGCGCGGCGGCACGGTCTGCGAAAAGTTCGCGGCGCCGATCCACCGCAACGTGGTGCCGCAGATCGACGCCTTTCTCGACAACGGCTTCACCAAGGAAGAGATGAAGATGGTCGACGAGCCGCGCAAGATCCTGCGCGACGATTCGATCATGTTCTGGCCGACGACGGTGCGCGTGCCGGTGCTGTACGGCCACAGCGAAGCGGTCTTCGCGGAGACGCGCGAGCCCTTCGGCACGGTCGAAAAACTGCTCGAGGTGATGCGCGAACAGGAACACGTCACCGTCAGCGGCGAGCCCGTGATCACGCCCGCGGTCGACGCCGCCGGCACGGACACGACGTTCGTCAGCCGCGTGCGCAGTTTCGACGACACGCATTTTTTGCAGTGGAACGTGGCCGACAACGTGCGCGTGGGCGCGGCGACCAACGCCGTGCGCATCCTGCTCCGCCACGCGGCGCTGAACGGCGTGCGCTGAACGGCCCCCGTGGAAAATGTTCCACGTGGAACATTTTTCGCGTTTCATTTTCCCGCCCTTTGGAGTTGCTGATTTTATCGTCATTCGATTTTCGCGGCGAAAAAAGAATTCGCCTTTCGTCGCGTTTCCGAAAGCGGCGCGCCGCCGTGTTTTTCCGGCATTTTGTTTTTTCTCCGCGCCGCCGTTTCTCCGTGGCCGCTTTTGTTTTATTAAGAAGACTTTCACGCAAAGGAGTGCATTTTCATGTTCAGAGGTACAGGCACCGCGCTGATCACGCCCTTCCGCAACGGAGCCGTCGACTTCGACGCGCTGGGCGAGCTTTTGGACTTTCAGGTGGACAACGGCGTCGACGCGCTGATCGTGCTCGGCACCACGGGCGAGGCGGCGACGCTGACGCCCGCCGAGCGCGACGAAGTGATCTCCTTCGCGCTGCGCGCCGTGGACGGGCGCATCCCCGTCGTCATCGGCACGGGCACCAACAACACGGCTTCCACCGTCGACCTGTCGCGCCGCGCCGAGGAACTGGGCGCCGACGGCGCGCTGGTGGTGACGCCGTTTTACAACAAACCCAATCAGGAGGGGCTGTACCGGCACTTCCGCACCGTGGCCGAGTCCGTGAGGATCCCCGTGATCCTCTACAACGTGCCCGGCCGCACGGGCGTCAATCTGGCGCCGGAAACGGTGCTGCGCCTGGCCCAGATCGAGAACATCGTCGGCGTCAAGGAAGCCAGCGGCAACCAGTACCAGTGCGACAGCCTGATCCGTTCGCTTCAGGTCGCGCGCCCCGACTTCCGCGTCTGGTCGGGCAACGACGATCAGGCGTTCCATCTCGTCTGCGGCGGCGGCGACGGCGTCATCTCCGTGCTGTCCAACGTGCTGCCCGCGCAGACTGCGGCGATGATCGACGCCGCGCTCGGCGGCGACGTGGCGACGGCGCGCCGTCTGCATCTGCGCCTGCTGCCGCTGATGAAGGATCTTTTCAACGAGTCCAACCCGATCCCCGTCAAGTTCGCCGCCGGCGAACTGGGGCTGTGCCGCGACGAACTGCGCCTGCCGCTGGTGTCCGCCGGCGAGAAGACGCGCGAGCTGGTGCGCGCCGACCTGCTCGAGCTGGGCGTGCTGGAGGCCGACTGATGGCGCTCTCCGTTCCCTACGGCGTGATCGGCTCCACCGGGCGCATGGGGCGCGAGATCGCGGCCGCCGCCGGCGGGACTCCCTGTCTCTGCGTCTGGGACGAGGGCGAGACCTGCGCCGCCTCGCCGCGCGTCATTTTCGACTTCTCGTCCGCCGTCGTCCTGCCGCGCACCGTCGAGCTGTGCCGCCGCCACAAAAGCGCGCTGGTCATGGGCACCACGGCGCTGAACGAGGGGCACATGGCCGCGCTGCGCGCCCTCGCCGAAGAAGTTCCGGTCGTGCAGAGCTTCAACTATTCCATCGGCATCGCCGTCATGGCCATGATCCTGCGCGAGTTCGCGCCGCTGCTGGCCGACTGGGACGCCGAGATCGCCGAAGCGCACCACATCCACAAAAAAGACGCCCCCTCCGGCACGGCGCTGATGCTTGGCAAGGCGCTGGGGCGCGACGTGCCGATGCACTCCTTCCGCCTCGGCGGCCTGCCGGGCGACCACGAGGCCCTGTTCGGCAACGAGGGCGAGACGCTGAGCGTCCGCCATCACGCCATCAGCCGCAGCGTTTTCGCCATCGGCGCGGTCAGGGCCGCGCGCTTCGCGCTGGCGAAGGAAAAAGGCCTGTTCACATTCGAAGACGTGGTGCGCGGCTGAGCGCGCTGTTACGGAGGAAATTTCGCGATGGACACAGAAGAAATCATCCGCCTCATCAAGGAGTCGAAAAAACGTACCGTCGCCCGCGCCTTCGTGGCCGGCGAGCTGAAAGACGTCGAATGGGGCGCGCTGCACTTCGTCGGCGGCCCCGGCTTCGGCACCGTCAAGGGCGACCTGCCCGAGATCCTCAAAGTTCTGGAGGCCAACGGCGACCGCATCGACGACTGCGAGGTGGAAGTCTGCGCGCGCAACAGCGCCGTGCCGCTCGCCGACCTGACCCGCTACGAAGCCCGCATCGAACCCGGCGCGGTGATCCGCGACATGGTGGAGATCGGCAAAAACGCCGTGGTGATGATGGGCGCGGTGATCAACATCGGCGCCTCGGTCGGCGAAGGCACGATGATCGACATGAACGCCGTGCTCGGCGGCCGCGCGCAGGTGGGCAAGAACTGCCACATCGGCGCCGGAGCGGTCATCGCCGGCGTGGTCGAGCCCGCCAGCGCTCAGCCCGTCGTCATCGAAGACGGCGTGCTCGTCGGCGCCAATGCCGTCGTGCTCGAAGGCGTCCGCATCGGCTCCGGCTCCGTCGTTGCCGCGGGCGCGGTCGTCACCGAAGACGTTCCCGCCGGCGTCGTCGCGGCCGGCACGCCTGCCCGCGTCGTCAAACGCGTAGATTCCCGCACCGAGGGCAAGACGGCCATCGTCGAAGCCCTGAGGGAGCTTTAGACAATGGCGAATCCCGCGCGGCCGCCCCGCATCGCGGTGCTGAAATACGGCGGTTCGTCCGTGGCCGACGCCGACAGGATCCGCGCCGTCGCCGCCAAAGTCGCCGCGCGCTGCCAGAGCGGCGAGCGGATCGTGGTCGTCGTCTCCGCGATGGGCAAGACCACCAACCGCCTCATCGACCTGGCCGCGGACGTTTCCGGCAACAGCTCCGGCTATAAGCGCGAGATGGACATGCTGATGGCTACGGGCGAGCAGGTCTCGGCCGCGCTGCTGGCCATGGCTCTGCGCGACCTCGGCTGCGACGCCTTGTCCATGAACGCCTATCAGATCGGCATGCTGACCACCGACGCGTACGGCGGCGCGCGCATCCGCGACATCGACGTCGGACGGATCCGCAGGGAACTTGACGCGCGCGGCGTCGTCGTGGCGACGGGCTTTCAGGGCGTCGCCGAGAACGGCGACCTGACCACGCTCGGGCGCGGCGGCAGCGACACGTCCGCCATCGCCGTCGCCGCGGCGCTGCGCTGTCCGTGCGAAATTTACAGCGACGTGGACGGCGTGTACGCCTGCGACCCGCGCATCATCCCCGACGCCAAAAAACTGGAGTACGTCACCTACGAGGAGATGCTCGAAATGGCTTCCTCCGGCGCCAAGGTACTGCACTCGCGCGGCGTCGAGATCGCCGACAAGCAGCAGGTGGAACTTTACTGCGGTTCCACTTTTTCCGACGAAAGAGGCACGAGAATCGTGAAAAACCTTCCCGAATGGCTTGAACATCCCGTCGTCACCGGCGTGGCCGTCGATACCGACCAGATCAAGGTCAACCTGCGCGGCCTGCCCGAGGACGTGCACCTCTACACGCGCGTCTTCAACGAGCTGGCGGTGCGCTGCATCAACCTCGACATGATCACCATCGTCTCCGAGGGCGGCGAGGCGGCCGTCACCTTCTCCGTGATCCGCGGCGACGTGGGCATGGTCCGCCCGGCGCTGGAAGCGGCCCTGCAGGGGCTGAGCGGCTGGTCGATGAACGTGGACGGCGACGTCGCCAAAGTGTCGGCCATCGGCGTCGGCATGCAGGCGGCCTCCGGCGTGGCCGGACGTTTCTTCGGCGCGCTCGAGCGCGCCCGTATCGACGTGCTCGGCGCCACCACCTCGGAGATCAAGATCGCCGTGCTCGTGCCGCGCGCCCAGGCGCAGAGCGCCGCCGACGCGCTGATGACCGAGTTCGACCGCAAGGTCGAAAAGTGATCCGCCTTCGCCCCGCGCCCGCCGCGGGGCTTTTTTGAAACAAAGGCCGCCGCTGCGCGGCGAAAGTCAAAAGCGGAATTTCAGCACGGGCGTTCAACATACCGCGTATTTTTTGTAAAAATTTTCCGAGTGAAATATTCAAGAGTTTTTTTTGGTCTTCTCCATGTCTCCGCGGTAGCTTTTGTTCCCGCGCCATGAGAAAATACGGACGAATATTCAGATCGAACGCGACGAGGTGTGTGACGATGTATAAAAAAGCGCAAACCATCCAGCCCTGGCTGACGGAAGTGCATCAGGCGCTGCACCGCATTCCCGAGCTGGGGCGCGACCTGCCCGAGACGACCGCCTACGTGGCGGAGCGCCTCGACGAGATGAGCGTGCCGCATTGCCCCTGCGCCGGCGGCCTCGTCGCCGAGCTGGCGGGCGAGCCGGGCGCTCCCGTCGTGG